>CAYMJK010000354.1:0-2521 GCA_964390535.1 uncultured Phycisphaeraceae bacterium
GTCGCAGAGCCGACGTCGGTCGCACGGGTGACGCGCTCGATCATCGCCGCCGCCGCCTCGCGGACACGCTGCGGAGCGGTGGCGCCGAACGCGGCGCGGCGCTGCAGGCAGGCGTCGATCGTGATGCCGGCGTGCACATCATTCTCGATCATCGGCGCGACAGCCCGCATGTCGTCAACACTCAGCGCCTCCAGCGGCCGGTTCCACTCGATCGCAAGGCGCACGAGCCGGCCGGCGGTCTCGTGGGCGTCGCGGAACGGCAGCCCCTTCAGCACGAGATAGTCCGCCAGTTCGGTCGCGTTGGAGTAGCCGCCGGCGGCGGCGGCAGAACAGGCGTCGCGGTTGATCCGAACGCCGTCGAACATCAACGGGACGAGCTGCAGGCAGAGGGTCAGCGTATCCATGGCGTCGAAGATGGCCTCCTTGTCCTCCTGCAGATCCTTGTTGTAGGCGAGGGGAAGGCCCTTGCAGATCGTGGCGAGGCCGACGGCGCTGCCGAGGATGCGCCCGGCCTTGGCTCGGATCAGTTCGGCGGCATCGGGGTTCTTCTTCTGCGGCATCAGCGAAGAGCCGCTGGCGACGCCATCCGGCAGGTCGAGGAAGCCGAACTCCCCGGAGCTGTACAGGATGACATCCTCGGCCAGGCGGGAGAGATGGATGGCGCAGGTGGTCGCCGCGAAGAGCGGTTCGAGAACGAAATCACGGTCGGCGACGGCATCCAGACTGTTGGCGCACGGTCCATCGAAGCCGAGATCACGCGCGATGGCGTGGCGATCGACGGCGACTGACGTTCCGGCGAGGGCGCCCGAGCCGAGCGGGCACTGATTCACACGGGCGCGGGCGTCGGCGAAGCGGGCGGCGTCGCGGTCCAGCATCTCGGCATAGGCGAGGGCCCAGTGGCCGAGCGTGATCGGCTGGGCCCGCTGGAGATGGGTGTAGCCGGGGAAGACCGTGTCGCACTCGCGATGCGCGAGCGTGGCGAGAGCGAGCTGGGCGGCGCGGATCTCGCGGATGCGGTCGTCGCTCTGCGCGCGCAGCCAGAGGCGCAGGTCGGTGGCGACCTGATCATTGCGGCTGCGCCCCGTGTGCAGCTTCTTGCCCAGCGGGCCGACCAGGGCGATGAGCCGATGCTCGACCCAGGTGTGGACGTCTTCGGCCTCGCCCGGCTGCGGCAAGCGCTCGCCGCTGGCGGCCTCGGCGCGGACCTGCTCGATCGCCCCGACCAGTCGGGTCGCTTCCTCGGGAGTGAGTATCCCGGCCGCGCCGAGGGCCCGGGCCCACGCCGCCGAACCCTGCAGATCCTGCGGCAGCAGACGCCGATCAAAGCGGAGCGAATCGTTGAGCTGGCGGAACAGCTCCTCGGGCGCGCGCGCAAACCTGCCCCCCCACATGGCTTTGGGCGGACCGCCCGATGGAGTGGAGGCCGGATCCGTCACACGTGGCTCCCGGCGAGTGCTCGGGGATTGGCGGCACGCAAGCCCGCGATGCGCTCTGGCAGCGTGTACAGGCGGATGAAGCCGGCCGCGTCGCCCTGGTGGTAGACGTTGTCGGCGCCGAAGGTGGCGTGCTCCTCGGAGTAGATGCTGTTCGGACTGGCCCGTCGGATGGCGGTGGCGTGGCCCTTGTGCAGGCGGACGACGATCCGTCCCTCCAGGCGCTCGGCGATGGTCTCGCAGGCGGCGCTGATCGCTTCGCGCACCGGTACGAACCACTTGCCGCCGTAGACGAGGTCGGCAAACTTCAGGCCCAGCCGCTCGCGAAGCGAGGTGGATTCGTGATCGAGCACGAGTTGCTCCAGGGCCCGTAGCGCGGCGACGATGACCGTGCCGCCCGGCGTCTCGTACAGCCCGCGCGATTTCATCCCGACCACGCGGTTCTCGACGATATCCACGCGGCCGACGCCGTGGGCGCCGGCGATCTCGTTGAGCGCCTCGATGATCTCGTGCCCGGCGAGAGACCGGCCATCGAGCGCGACCGGGCGGCCGCGGACAAAATCGAGCGTGACATCCTGCGGCTCATCGGGCGTGTCGCGGATCGCGCGGGTGAGCATCCACGCGTCCTCGGGCGGCTCGTTCCACGGATCCTCGATGAGGCCGCCCTCGTGGGAGATGTGCCAGAGGTTGCGGTCGCGGCTGTAGATCTTCTCCCGGCTTGCCGAGCAGGGAACCTTCTTCCGCTCGATGTAGTCGAGCACATCCTCGCGGGAGCGCAGGTCCCACTCGCGCCACGGGGCGATGACGGGGAGGTTCGGGGCGGTGGCGGCGTAGGCGGCCTCGAAGCGCACCTGATCATTCCCCTTGCCGGTGCAGCCATGGGCAAGCGCGTCGGCGCCGATCTTCAGGGCGTGCAGCGCCTGCCCGCGCCCGAGAATGGGCCGGGCCATGGAGGTGCCCAGCAGGTAGACGCCCTCGTAGATCGCGCCGGTGATGAGCGTGGGAAAGACGAACTCCGCGACGAAGGGCTTGCGCAGATCCTCGACGACACAGGAGGCGGCGCCGGAAGCCAGCGCCTTCTCCTCGAC
>CAYMJK010000355.1:0-5210 GCA_964390535.1 uncultured Phycisphaeraceae bacterium
CTCGGCGAACATCAGCAAGGCAAGGGTCAGCATCGTTCGGGCAAGCCTGTTCATCATCCGCCCTCCACTAGCAGCCGACGGCGAATTCGCTGCCGAAAGCAATGAAGTCGAAGACATCTAGCCGCCATCGCCGGTAAAGTCGGCGAACGAGGCTCCGTCCGGCGCAACTGGCGCCCGCGCCAGCCGCCCTCTATTCCAGTCTGCCGCATTTCAGTGCCCGCGTCAAGGGCTTTGTTCAGTTCTCGGACGAATTCCCGGGCCGGGTTCCGGAGGGGCGCCTCTCTGCGGCACCGCGGGGGCCGCAAGTGCTCATTCTCGCCAGGCGCCAGGGGCAGATTGCCTCCCGCCTTGATCCCGCCCCCCCCGCGCCCTTCAATACGCCCCCCGCCACCGCGGCGGGGACAACTGAGGACCGGATCAACCCCAGCCGGGCGCCCATCACGGCCCCGGCGCTGATCGCCGGCCAAACGGGGCCGGCAGCCCCCACCCCACCCCCACGGGCGGGTCGGGCGGCGCGGAGGAAATATCATGGCGAATTACACCGGACCCAAGGTTCGGCTGAGCCGGCGCGTCGGCGTCCCGGTCTCCGAGAATCCCAAGCACGCCTCCAACGAACGCGTCCGCACGCCCCCCGGCATCCACGGATACCGCGGCCGGCGCCTGCGCGACTACGGCGTCCGCCTCAACGAGAAGCAGAAGCTCCGCTATCACTACAACGTGATGGAGAAGCAGTTCCGCCGCACCATGGACGAGGCCAAGCGCAGCCCCGGCAACAGCGGCGACGTCCTGCTCAGCCTGCTGGAGCGCCGCCTCGACAACGTCGTCCGCCGCCTTGGCCTCGCCCGCTCCATCTGGGGCGCCCGCCAGATCGTCGCCCACGGCCACGTCCTGGTCAACGGCCGCAAGACCGACCGCCCCAGCTTCCGCGTCAGCGTCGGCGACGAGATCGCCATCAAGGAAAAAACCCATAAGCTCTGCCGCGAGAACATGGAGTCCCTGGCCGGCCACGAGGTCCCCCAGTGGCTCGAGTTCAACCCCGCCGAGCTCAAGGCCCGCGTCGCCTCCATGCCGACGCCCGATCAGGTCCCCTTCGAGGTCAACACCAACCTGATCGTCGAGTACTACCGCTAAACTCCGCGGCCGGCGCCCCCCGCGCCGCCGATCCGGCAGCCCTGCTGCGCCGGCGGCGCTCCGGCCGCCCGCGGTCCGTCTCGGCCACACGGAACATCCATGCTCAAGTTCCTGCGCAAGTACAACAAGTGGATCCTCGTGGTGGCCGCCTCCTTCCTCATGGTCGCCTTCCTGGCGCCGCAGGCCATCCAGCAGTGGGGTCGCAACGTCAACGCCCGCGTCGTCGCCCGCATCGGCGAGGATCGTGTTCGCCTGAGCGATCTTGCGGATGCCGGCGTCGAATCCCGCCTGGCGCAGCTCGCCCTCCCCCCGGGCATGCTCGAGCCCGGCGAGGAGACCCTCCACTGGCTCCTCCTGCGCACCGAGGCGGAGCGCGCGGGGTTCATGGGCGGCCTCGGCGACGGCCAGGCCCTCATGGAGGAGCTCGCCACCCAGATCGGCTACGAGATCGGGATTCAGAACTTCCTCGCCGAGCAGTTCTCCGGCTTCCCGGCCCAGTTCCTCCCGCAACTGCGCCCGCAGGTCGAGCCGCAGTGGCAGTCGCAGTGGGCCTCCGATCCCGCGCTGCAGGCCGCCCTCACCGCCCAGGGCCGCAACTTCATCATCCAGAACGCCGGCTCGCAGATGATGGACACCGATCTCTATCAGGCCATGGCCAACGTCCGCGGCGTGCTGCGCATGTTCCAGCAGTGGATGCTCGCCGGCGCCCTCTCCGAGCGCCGCGCCCTCGCGCAGATCTCCGACCTCGGCCGCCAGGCCTGGGCCAGCGCCCTCGTCCTCCCTGCCAGTGACCTCGCCGCCGCGGTCCCCGAGCCGACCGACGAGGAACTCCAGGCCCACTTCCAGCGCTTCAACAGCGTGAGCAGCGCCGATGGCCAGTACGGCTTCGGCTACATCCTCCCCCCGCGCATCAAGCTCGAGACGCTCGTCATCGATCGCGCTGCAATTCGCGAAGCCATCACCCCCGACGCCATCGAGCTGCGCAAGCTCCACGCCAGCGAGAAGCAGCCCGCCGGCCCCTATCCTGAGGACTTCACCGAGGCCCGCGAGCAGGTCGAAAACGCCCTGCGCAACGAGATCGCCGAGCAGGTGATCGAGGTCGTCCGCCAGGCCGTCGGCGCCGCCCTCCTCGGCGAGATCCGCGATCTCGACACCGACGCCGGCTACCGCGTCGTCACCGACGACTACCTCGCCAGCCGCACCCCCTTCTCCGAAGTCGCCGAGGCCATCCGCCGCCAGGTCGCCGCGGCACACTTCCCCCGCGCTGCCGGCGGCAAGGTCGAGATCCCGCTCCCGGTCGTCACCGTCCACGACCGCTGGCTTACGCCCGAGGATGTCGCGCAGTTGCCGACGGTCGCCCAGGCCGGCCTCCAGTACGCCGGCGGGCGCGTGCCGCTGAGCCAGGCCCTCTTCCAGGTCCGCGAGATCGCCGGCGACAACAACCTCGCGCTCCAGACCGGCCTGCCCGCCGTCCAGACGCCCGCCACCGCGCCCGGCGGCGGGCTCGTCTACTTCACGATCCTCGATACCCGCCCCGAGTCGCCGCCGGATTCGCTCGACGACATTCGCGAGCAGGTCGTCGAGGACTACCGAAACCTCACCGCCTACGAGTCGCTCCGGGCCGAACTCGACGCCTATCGCCAGCTCGCCATCACCGACGGCCTCGAAGCAGCCGCCGCGCGCTTCGCCGAGGCCCGCGCCGACGCCGCGCCCGCCGATGTTCCCGCGCCCGAAGCCAGCGGCGAGATACGCTTCACATCGCAGGGCGCCTTCGACGATGGTGGGCAGATCAACGGGCTCAGCCACGAGCCCGTCCTCGACGCCGTGCTCGCCGCGGCAGAGACCCTCGATCCCGCCACCCCCCTCGGCGAGTTCCCGCCGGAGCAGGCGACCATCAGCGCCGAGGTCGACAAGGAGATGTCCCTCGCCCTCATGCGCATCCTCGCCCCGCGCCCGGTGACGCGCGAGGAACTGCGGGCCCAGGCCCTCGGCTACACCCAGGCCGTCATGGCCCGCGAGTTCGCCGACCTCGGCGGCGACACCAACCCCTTCGGCCTCGATACCCTCACCAGCCGCCTGAACTATGTCGATCTCGACACCCGCGACGACCGCGCCACCACGACCGGCGCCACAACAGGCGCGGCAAACCCCTCCGGCGCTGAAACGCCCGAAGACACGGACGACCCGGAAACCTCGCCCCCCGGCTGACCCGTGCCACCGATGTCGGCTCTGGCGACATCGGTGCTCCGGCAAAGGGGACACAATCTCATATCAGAAGCTCTACGGACGCGAGCATTTCGCGGACGGCTTGGTACACTGGCGCCATGTCTGCGGCGTGGATCTGGACGCTCGGCCTCGGCACAGCGGCCCTCGGCCTCGCCGGCGCCCTGTGGGCGCTGCTGTGGGATAGGCCCCGCGGCCGCCTCCGCTGTCCGAAGTGCTGGTACGACCTTTGCGGCTGCGAGGCGCCTGCGCTGTGCCCGGAGTGCGGTCGCACGATCATGACAACGCGCCAGATGCGGCGGATCCGGCGACGGTGGCGAGTCGTGGTTCCGACTCTGATCGTTGCGGCGGCCGCGGGCTGGGTGGCGCCGGTGTGGGCGACGAAGGGCTGGACGGCGGTCGTGCCGCAGTTGGCGTTGGATGCCGCCATCGGGATGTTGTTCGAGGCTGAGGCAGAGGGGGCCCTCGCGTTGATGGGGTCCGGCCCGCTCCCCGAAGGCAGATGGGATCGAGCCCTTATCGCATGGGCTGCTCGGCGGTCCATTGCGGGCGCTGCGGCCACCTCTGAATTCGACGCTTCGGTCGAAAACGCGATGATCGCGTCTTACCACCTCATGCAAGATGCGGACACGCATGAGCGCCGAGGCGTGCCTGAGGCGCTGGCGCAGCTGGCTGAGAATTGGGGTGGGGACATGAGGCAGACCGCGCTCATAATCCTCCTTGCGGGCGGGGAGAGGTCACCGGGCGCGCTAGCTCCACTCTGGCGATTGGCCCGCGGGGTTGAGGACGACCTGGCGGCCCGCCGGACAATCTGGGCCCTCATGCTCCTGGATCCGCGCTGCCCTCCGCGCGATCGGGGACCAGATGCGCGCACTGTCTGGATCACGAGGTCGTTGCGCGCCCACGAGCTGTCCTCGGCAGCGTGGCGCAGCATGATTGATGAGGCGGTAGACAGCGGGCCGAGGGGCCTGGCGCTTGTCGAGGATCAGATCTGGCTTTCCCTTCGCCCCGCAGCCGATCTTGCGGGGGCGGTCGGCTCGATCGCCGGGCGTCGAAGCGCCGGCGAACACGCCGATATTGCCTGCGCCGCGCTGACTCGGATGCTGGAGCATCCTGTTGCTGATGTGCGCCTCGCAAGCGCCAAGGCGCTTCTCTATGTTGCCGGCCCCGGGTCTGAAGCGGAGCTGGCGCTGCGGCGGGCGCTGGGCGACTCCGATCCGCGCGTCGTGGAGGCCGCTGAGCGGGCGCTGCGGTGGCCGCAGTAGGGCGAGCCCCGAGCAAAGGCCCTTGGACTCTCGCTCCCTGGCTCGAGCCACCGCGCTACTGGCCCGCCCCTTCGCCCCCTCTCCCAGATTTGAGCTTTGCGCTTTGAGCTTTGTGCTTTACCCCGGCCTCCACCGCCCGCAGATCCTCCTGCACCAGCGGGTCCGGCAGATCCTCCAGCCGCACAGCCTCCGCCAGCGTCCACTCCCCCACCGCCGTCCGCCGCAGTTGCGCCAGCGTCCCCCCCGTCTCCAGCCGCCGCCCCAGATCCCGCGCCAGGCTGCGGATGTACACGCCCTTCCCGCACCCGATGTCCAGCCTCAGCCGCGGGAACACATACTCCAGAATCACAATCTCGTCGATGCGCACCCGGCGCGCCGCCAGCGTCGGCGCCGCCCCCGCCCGCGCCAGCCGGTACGCCCGCCACCCATCCACCTTGATCGCGCTGAACGCCGGCGGAACCTGCTCGATCTCCCCGATGAACTCGCGCAGCGCACGCTCGACCTCCTCCAAGGGCGGCGCCGGCGCAACCGTAATCTCCTCCCGCTCCCCCTCCGCGTCATCCGTCGTCGTGAACGCCGACAGATCCACCT
>CAYMJK010000356.1:0-3937 GCA_964390535.1 uncultured Phycisphaeraceae bacterium
AGCGCAAGGCGATGCAGCGGGTCGGTCCGGGCGCCGTGGCGTCGATCACCCGCCACCGGCGATCCCTCCGCCGCGAGCTGCGCCCGGAGCTGCCGTTTCGGCTCGGGCTCGAACTCGATTTCGAGCAGGGCGTGCCCGCCGCCCGAGCCGAGCGTGCGACGCCCGCCCCCCGCGGCCGCGGCGGCAGTGGTGGGGGACGGATCGCCCTCGACCAGCGCGAGCCACGCGCCACCCACCCGCCCCGCCGCGAAATCCTCCTTCAGCCACCGCACCGCGCGCTCCGAGGTCGCAAAGACGAGCACGCCCGAGACCTCCCGATCGAGCCGGTGGACCACCCAGACGCGCTTTCGCCGCCCTCCGCGCTGCACGCGGTCCTTCACGAGCCCGAGGGCCGTCGGCTGGCGCCCCTCCCCGACGCTCAGCATCCCCGCCGGCTTGTCCACGACCACCAGGTCCTCATCCTCATAGAGGAAGCCGATCGTGCGCGGGCGGCGCGGCCGGCGATCCTCGGACGCCGCCGGGGGCTTTCGCGGCTTTCTACCGGGGGGGCCGCTCACACGGATGTTTCCGGATCGAGGCGGTCGAGGAGCCAGGCGGCAAAAGCGCTCTTCTCGACGGCGCCTTCCGTGCGGGCGATCTCGCCCTCAGGGCCCAGGAGGGTCGCTTCGATCCCCTCGGCCTCCATCGTTTCCAGCGGATTGGCCACGATGAGGTCCACGCCCTTGGCCCGGAGCTTCCTGAGGGCCGCTTCCCGCAGCCCCTCCCGGGGCTCGAGGGCGAAGGCCACGATCCTCTGGCCCGGGCCCCTGCGGGCCACGCACCTGGCGGCCAGATCGGGCGTCGCCTCGAGTTGGAGGCTCAGGCCCGCCTCCGAACGCCGGAGCTTGCCCCCCGGCAGGGGCGCCGCCGGCCGGAAGTCGGCGACCGCCGCGGCGAGGATCAGGAGGTCGGCCTCCGGCTGGTGAATCTCCAGGAGGGCGCCCAGGTCGGCGGTCGTGAGAAACCGGGCGACTTGCAGCCGCGAATCAGACTCTGTGGCTCCTCCGAGGCTCGAGGGCCCAAGAAGCAGTGTGACATCCCAGCCGCGATCGGCGGCGTTCTTTGCCAGTTCCACTCCGACACGTCCGGAAGATCGGTTAGCGATGAACCTGACGGCGTCGATGGGCTCGTGCGTGGGGCCGGCAGTGATGAGGACGCGGGGGGGCACGTGGTGGGTTCAGGAAGGCGTGGGCGCCAGTCAGGCGCCATCGTCAGGAATGTCTAGCCTACGCTCCGACCCGGCCCGCCGCGGCGGCCCGGGCGTTGCGGCACGGCGCCTGCGGTAGATTGGTCGATCCGGCGATTCAAGCGATATCATGGGCCCCACAGGCCCGGCGAGGCAAAGGGGCAAGACGCGCGGCATGGCACGATCACGCAAGAAGCTGGGCGAGATTCTGGTCGAGTGGGGGGCGATCTCCGCGGGACAGGTCGAGCAGGGTGTGAAGCTGGCGAAGGGCTCCGGGAAGCGGCTGGGCGAGGCCCTGGTCGAGGCCCAGCTTGCTGATGAGGAGCAGGTCGCCAAGGCGCTGGCCAAGCAGTTCCAGCTCGAGTACGTCGAGGTCACCGGCCCCAACGCTGCCACGGTGCAGATGGAGCTGATCCCGAAGGACATCATCCAGAAGCACCAGGTGCTGCCGCTGGAGAACAGTGGCGGTCGCCTGAAGCTGGTGATGCACGACCCGCTCGATCTGGAACTGCAGGACATGCTCCGCTTCCGCCTCAACCTCGAGGTGGAGCCGAAGATCGCCCCGCGCAGCCACATCCGCAGCGTCATCGACACCGCCTTCGGCGGCGGCCCCCGCCCGGTCGCCGGCGCCGAGCAGCGGGCGCCCGGCGAGACGCTGGTGACCGACTCCATCGATCGCACCATTGATCGCTCGGTGGACCGCTCGGTGGACAAGTCGATCGATGTCGAGGCGGACGAGACCAGCCCGATCGTGAAGCTGTGCAACCGGCTCATCGCCGAGGCGGTGCGGATGCGGGCGAGCGATATCCATGTCGAGCCGATGGCCAACCGGGTCCGCCTGCGCTACCGCATCGACGGCGTGTGCATGGAGCGCGACAACCTGCCGAAGCGGATGCAGGCGTCGCTGCTCAGCCGCATCAAGCTGATGAGCGGCATGAACATCGCCGAGCGCCGCGTGCCGCAGGACGGCCGCATCAAGATGGGCGTCGACGAGTCGCAGGTGGACTTCCGTGTCTCCGCGTGCCCGGCGTATCACGGCGAGTCGGTGGTGCTGCGTATTCTGCGGCCGGATTCGGTGCGCATCGGTCTGGAGAACCTCGGCTTCGAGTCCGACAACCTGCAGGTCTTCCACCGCATCATCCGCCGGCCCAACGGCATCTTCCTGGTGACGGGCCCGACCGGCTCGGGCAAGACGACCACGCTGTACTCAGCGCTGGATGTGCTGAATCGCCCGGACAAGAAGATCATCACCGCCGAGGACCCGGTCGAGTACAACTTCGACGGGATCAATCAGTGTCAGGTGCGCGAAAGCATCGGCCTGACCTTCCCCGCTATCCTGCGATCGATGCTCCGCCAGGCGCCGAACGTCATTCTCGTCGGCGAAATCCGCGACCGTGAAGTGGCGGATATCGCGATTCAGGCGGCCCTCACCGGCCACCTCGTCTTCTCGACGCTGCACACCAACGACGCCCCCTCGGCCATCACGCGCCTGGTCGACATGGGCGTCAAGCCGTTCCTGGTCGCCAGCTCGATCCAGGCGGTCATGGCCCAGCGCCTTATCCGCGTGCTGTGCAAGCACTGCAAGCAGGTCGACGCCAGCCCCGAGCCGAAGTACCTGCGCCTCGTCGGCATCAAGCCCGGCGAAGGCGACGGGCGGATCTACAAGGCCGTCGGCTGCCCGGAGTGCGCCAACACCGGCTTCCGCGGGCGCAAGGCCATCTTCGAGATGATGATCATGACCCAGGAAATCCGCGAACTCGCGTTCAACGTCGCCCCGCTGGCCAAGATCCGCACCGCCGCACTCGCGACCGGCATGCGGACACTCACCGGCGACGGCAAGATCAAGATCCTCAATGGCACGACGACGCCCGACGAGATCTCGCGCGTCACCCAGGCCGACCAGAACTGACCGATCCCCGCAGGCGAGCGTCCGGCGGGGCCGGGAGACCGAGATGTCCAGCGTCCAGATCGATCGCCTCCTCGACACGGTCGTCAAGACCGGCTCAAGCGACCTTCACCTCACGGTCGGCCGACAGCCGACCATCCGCCTCCACGGCGGCCTGCGCAACCTGCAGACCAAGGTGCTCGAGCCCGACGACATGGTCTCGCTCATGAAGTCGATCACCCCCGAGCGGAATCAGCAGGAGCTGACCGAGGTGGGCGGCACCGACTTCGGCTTCGGCTACGGCGACGCCGCCCGCTTCCGCGTGTCCATCTTCAAGCAGAAGGGCGACATCGCGATGGTGCTGCGGCTCATCCCGAACGACCTGATGACCTTCGAGGAGATCGGGCTCCCGCTGATCTGTAAGGACCTCATCCGGCGGCCCCGAGGGCTGTTCCTGGTTACCGGACCCACCGGCTCCGGCAAGACCACCTCGCTGGCCACCATGCTCGACTACATCAACACGAACTTCGATCGCCACATGGTGACGATGGAAGACCCGATCGAGTACTACCACACCCACAAGAAATCGATCATGAACCAGCGCGAGGTCGGCAACGATGTGCCGAGCTTCGGCGAGGCCCTCCGGCGCGTGCTGCGATCCGACCCGGACGTCATCCTCGTCGGCGAAATGCGCGACCTGGAGACCATCGAGGCCGCCATCCGCGCTGCCGAGACGGGCCACCTCGTGTTCGCCACCCTGCACACCACCGGGGCGGCCAAGACCATCGACCGTGTGGTGGACGCCTTCCCCGTCACCCAGCAGAATC
>CAYMJK010000357.1:0-4406 GCA_964390535.1 uncultured Phycisphaeraceae bacterium
GCACGCGCCTGCGGCTCAGGTCCGGCGCCTGCTCCGGCTCGAACGGGACCATCGGCCGCAGCAGCGCTGCAGCGCGCAGCAGTTGCGGCTGCAGCAGCATCATGCCGCTGGCGATGTTGGCCCCGTTGGAGTATCCGAGCGCCACGATGCGCTCCTCGTCGAGCGCGTACGCCGCGGACGCCTCGCGCACGAAGTCAGCGAGTTCATGCGCGCGCCGCTTCAGGTCCGCCTCGTCGAAGACGCCTTCGGCCAGCCGCCGGAAGAAGCGAGCGGCGCCGCCTTCTGAGACCTTCCCGCGCGGGCTCAGCAGGGCGGCGCCGGGAAGGACCTTCCGCCCCAGCCCGACCAGATCGTCCTCGCTCCCGCCCGTCCCGTGTAGCAGCAGGAGCGTCACGCCCGCGCCTTCGCCGGGCACGTACCTGTGCGCAAACGAGAGCTGCTGCTCGGTCACGGGATCTCGCTCCCGTCCGGCAGCGTGATCCGCGGCAGGGCGGCCTCGATCTGCGCGCGCGCCGGCGCATGCTGCGGCGGCAGGCGCAGCCCGCTGCCGAGGGCATCGGCCGATTCGTCGATCGTGAAGCCGGGGCCGTCGGTGGCGATCTCCAGCAACACGCCACCCGGCTCGCGGAAATAGATCGACCGAAAATACATGCGCTCGATGATCGGGGTGACGTTCAGCCCCCGCTCGGCCAGCCGTTCGCGCCAACGCGCATGCGCGCCCTCATCGGCAGCGCGCAGCGCCACGTGATGCACGATCCCTGCTCCCATTGATCCGCGCCGCTGCCCCGGCACGCACACGAGATCCACCACGCCCCCCGGCGCCGGCCCGGCGTAGCGGAAGCGGCTCTGCCCCTCGGCCACCGCCTCGAAACCCATCACCTCCGTCAGCAACTCCGCCGTGTGCTCGCACGCCTCCTCCGCGAGCGTCACGCCGTGAAACCCGCGGATCCCCCGCTCCGGCGGAACCGGGCCGTCGGCCCACGGCCGGCGCGGATCCTCGGCGCCCCCCGCGACGAGCTCCAGGCGCATGCCATCCGGATCGAGCAGCTCCAGCACATCATCATCGAACCGCTCGAGCCGCCCCGCCATCTCGACGCCGTGCTCCGCCAGACGCGACTCCCACCAGTCCAGCGAATCCCGCGGCACGCTGAACCCGGTCACCACCGCCTGCGGCGGCCCCGGGCGCCCGCGCCGCCCGCCCGGCCACGCGAAGAACGTCATCGCCGAGCCGGGGCTGCCGACCTCGTCGCCGTAATACAGGTGGTAGCTCGTCGGATCGTCGAAGTTCACCGTCACCTTCACCAGCCGCAGACCGAGGGCGCCGGTGTAGAAGTCGATGTTCTTCTGGGCGTCGGCGGTGATGGCGGTGATGTGGTGGATTCCGGCGATTCGGTCGGCCATTGATTCTCCTCCGGGTGGCCCGCCGATCCGCGGCGGCTCGCTCAGCGGCGCGCGCTCAAAGCGGTCGCGGCACGAGCGGCCGCCCGGGCGCACACTCCAGGCCGGCGCGGTCCCATCCGCCCAGGTCCGCCGCGGCGTCGTACGTGCTGTGCAGGAACTCCAGCAGCGCGGCTTCGGGGTCCGCGGCCGTGCGCACCGCCTCGTACGGCAGGACGAACTCACCGAGCTTGTCGTGATACGACGCCTGCCGCGGCCGTACCTGCGCCGCGGGGAAGCCCGGCGGCGCCGGATACGCGTAGGAGAAGAACGCAGCCTCATCGACGCCACCGCCGCCGGCCCAGAAGCCGGCGCTGCTCACCTCGTGCGAGTACGCCTCCTGCGTCACGGCATCCGGCAGACCGGGGACGCCGCCGGGATGCAGCGGCGCAGTCCGCCCGGAGAACCGCGTGACCGCAAGATCCAGGCTTCCCCAGAACAGGTGCGACGGGCTCACCTTGCCGAGAAAGCACGTGCGGAACTGCTTGAAGACGCGATCCACCTGCACGAGCGCCCGCCAGAAGCGCTGCGCCGCCTCCGCGTCATAGTCCTTGTGCACGCGATCCTCCGCGAACGGGATCGCATCCGGGATTTCGCTCGGCCGGCCGTGGATCCGAACGGGCAGGCCGAGGTCGTCCAGGGCGCCGAGCGTCGCCCGGTGGAAATCCGCGACCGTCTGCGGCGCCAGCGGCAGCCGGCGCTCTTCTCCATCGCCGGTCCGGATCACCAGGGCGTGGTCGATGAAGTCGAAATCGATCTGAAACGTCCGCCGCCCGTGCGGGATCGCCGAGGTCGTGAGCCCGCGCGAGGTGACATAGAGCGTGGCGTGCCAGGAGTGCGGCGACCACGGCGTCTGCGCCAGCCGCACCTTGCCCACGATCTGGATCCACCGATGCAGCGTCTCGCACGTGGGGCGCCAGGCCTCGTAGGGGATCTCCGGCCACGCCTGGTCCGCCCGCTCGCTCATGCCGGGCATCCTATTCCGGGGGGCGCGACGGCCGGCCTCGTCGCCCCCACCACTCCCCCACTCCCACTCCCGTGCCCCCCCCTTCCGGGCCCCCAGGGGACCGCACAGACGCCGATCATCGGGCCCGGCCCGCCCCGGCCGCAACTATGGAAGGCGCTGGTCCGAATAGGGCGGGCATTGACGCGCGGCCTGCGCGGCCGTACAACACGGGTCACCGGGCCGGGCGCCTCCGGCCGAACCAGGAGCCACGCGATGTCTCGAGCGACGTTCAGGACCAGCCGGATCGCCCTTGCCCTGCTCGCCGCCAGCGCGTGCGTCACCCTGATGGGCTGCTCCCGCGCCAGCAACATCCGGAGGAACCCGACGCCGGAGCTGTACACGCTCACCGGGCGCTACGTCGACTATCAGAACGACTTTGCGCTGATGTGGGATGAGAACATGCGGATGCTCGCCCAGGACTGGGCCCGCTTCTGGTACGTCGATCGCCCGAGCCGCCTGACGCAGGAGCCGATCGCCCGCTGACGGCGACGGCAAGTTGAATCATCCACGAGAACGCCCCGCCGTGCGGGGCGTTTTGTCCGCGCGTCGAGTGGCTCACGCGGGGGCGCGGAGGGCGCGGAGGATGGAGAGCCCCGCAGCCTCCCACGCCTCCGCGCCCCCCACGCGCCTCACGTGCCCCCCGCGTGAGCTATTCCGGCCTTACGGGCAGCCCGCCGCGAATTCATTCTGGAAGCAGAGGAAGTCGAAGAAGTCCAGCCCGCCGCTGGCGTCACAGTCCGCCGCCGGGTCGCCGGCCGCAAACAGGTTCTGGAAGCACAGGAAGTCGAAGAAGTCGAGGTCGCCGGATTCGTCGCAGTCGGCGTAGCAGTCGGCATCCTCGATCCAGGCGAGCCCCTGCACGGCATTGGCCGGGCCGATGCGCCCGATTTCGCTGAGCATCGGGTCGCCGCCCGGATCGTCCACTCGCCACAGGCTGCCGCTGACGGAGACGCTGAGGAACAGGGCGTCCAGCGAGGGCGCGTACTCCAGGCCGCGCCAGTTCTGCGCGGGCAGCCCGCTGAAGATCACCTCGACGGCCGCGGTGTCGCGATCGATCGTGATGATCGACTCGGTTTCGTCGGAGACGCCGTAGAGCGTCTGTGTTGCCGCGTCGAAGGCGAGCCCCTCGACGCCGCCGGCCCCGGTGAGCGGGCCGACCTCGACGACATCGCCGGTGGCGGGATCGACGGTGAATAGCGCGTTGGAGTTGTTGTCGGTGCCGAAGAGCAGCCGGCGCCCGGGATCCCAGGCGAGCGCGTTTGCGTTGCCGTAGGGGAAATTCGCCACGAGCGTGGCGCCGCCGGTGGTCATGTCCACGCGGGTGACGGCCGCGGCGCCGGCGCTGATGGCGTAGAGCACGCCGGCGGCGGGATCCCAGGCGAGGCCCTGCGGCGCCACCGGGGTGCTGACAAGGTGGGTGGTCTGCGCCGTCTCGATATCCATCGAGACCAGCGAGCCGGGAAGGTTGCCGCCGATCAGCGGCTGGGCCGCCGCGGGCGCCGCGAGGGCGAGCGCAGCGGCGAGAGGCAGTGTCTTGCAGATCATCGGTGATTGTTCCTTATCTGGCGCTCAGGCCAGCGCCGGGGCGCGGGTCAGGGGCAGCCCGCCGCAAACTCGTTCTGGAAGCACAGGAAGTCGAAGAAGTCCAGGCCCCCGCCGCCATCGCAATCCGCGGCCGGGTCGCCGGCGGCGAACAGGTTCTGGAAGCAGAGGAAGTCAAAGAAGTCGAGCCCGCCCGACTCGTCGCAGTCGGCGTAGCAGTCTCCATCGCAGTTCCACGCCCAGGTATCATCGAAGTTGACCGCCGGGTCGCGGTCGGAGCCGCCGTGCAGGATGGCGCTGCCGCCGACGGAGGCCATCGCCGACCAGAAGCGCGTGCCAAGGTCGCTGGATGCGGAGACGAGCGTCCAGTCGGCCCCGTCCCACTCCCACGTGTCGCCGAGGACCTGCACATCGTCAAACC
>CAYMJK010000358.1:0-4472 GCA_964390535.1 uncultured Phycisphaeraceae bacterium
TGCGTCGGCGTCGGAATGCTGGCGGCGCCGCGCTCCACCTGGCGCCACGGGCCGACCTGCCAGCCATACCCGGTCTCCGGCCCCCGGAAGCGCATGTGCGCCCCCATCAGCGTCGGCGCCATCGATCCTGTCGGGATCACGAACGCCTCGATCACGAACGATCGGAACACGAACGCCATCACGAACGCGATGGTGATGGACGTCAGCGTCTCCTTCACCGACGTCGTGTGCCGCTGCGCCTTGGGCTGGTCCTGGGCCATGGGCCCAACCATATCGGCCCGGCGCCCCGCCCGGCCGGCGATTCGGGGCGAAATAGCCCGGACCTGCCCGCGGCGCGCGCCGTTTGCGGGCGCTTCGCCCCCGGCCCTTGCCTTTCCAGCCGCCAGCGGCAAGAGTCCGGCGGCCCCCCAGCCTGCCCGGGGCATCCGGGCATCGCCAGACGCCGCATTCGCGGCAATCGATGGGGATCCATCCATGACACGCGTAACGACCCTGCTCCTCGCCTGCCTACTGCTCACGGGCGCCTCCGGCTGCATCCGCGAGGCCGATCTGCTCGCCGCCCGCGATCGCGCCGCCGGCCTCAGCGCCTCGCTGGCGGCGCAGGAAGCGACGCTCCAGGACCTCGCCGGACAGGCCACCAGCGAGCCCGACCGCCGGCGCCTCGAGGAGGACCTTGCCATCACCCGGGCCCAGCGCACAGCCCTTGACGCCGCGGTCACCCAGGTCGATAGCGCGCTGCAGCGCTCGGCCGACCCGGACGACCCGCTCGGCGCCATCGTGGACACGGTCGCCCCCTGGCTCCCGGCTGAGGCCCGGCTGCCGATTCTGCTGGGCGCCGGGCTCACGCTGAGCCTCGCCCGGCTGCTGCGCGTCCAGCGCGCTGCCGAATCGATCGTGGACAGCGTCGAGAAGGCCGCCCGTCAGGACCCCGGCTTCCGCGACCGCCTCGGCGCGAATGCTGACACGATGCGATCCGTCCAGACCCCTGCCGCGGCGGCTCTCGTCGATCGGCGCCAGCGCCGGGCGGCATAGTGTTCGAGGAGGGGCGAGCCATGCGACGCGCCGGATTCACGCTGATCGAGTTGCTGGTGGTGATTTCCATCATCGCCGTGCTCATGGGCATCGTTCTGCCCTCGCTCGGCAAGGCCCGCGAGGCCAGCCGGAGCCTCAAGTGCAAGGCGAACCTGCGCAGCATCGGGCAGGGCCTCCAGCTCTACATGGACGCTGAGTCCAACGAAACACTGCCCTCGGTGCGCCCCTTCCACGGCGCTGCGTCCGGCGAGGGCGACGACGAGTCGCTGCTGGAGGTGCTGGCCGCATACATGGACACGCCCGTTCCCAGGCGACCGGAGGGGGAGGACCTGTTCATCGTGGACAAGGACTCCCCCTACCGGTGCCCCTCCGACCGCGCGGGGACGGATCCGGACACCGGATTTGCGCCGCTGTGGGCGACGGCGGGCGTCAGCTACGAGTACCTTGCGGGTGGAGTCATGCTGTTCACGACCTTCTCGATCACGCCGGGCGAGCCCTGGCGGGCGGCCCAGCTCACCACCGCCGCATACCGGCTGCGCAGCGAGCACGGCAAGGACTTCCCCCTGCTGCACGACGCCGCGGCAAAGGGCGACGACTCAGAGCCCTGGCACGACGGCCCGACCGGTCAGAACGCCCTCTACTACCCCGACATGCGGGCCGACGACTTGCGCCCCATTGATGAGGGTGAGTACATCGACCTGCTCGGGGATATCACGCGCATGGGCGCAGCGAGGGGTTGAGGTGCCGCTGGATTCCGGCAACAGCCTGCGCCGGTTGACCGACCAGATCGGTCGCATCGGCGCCCGCGCCACCATCGGCAAGTCGCTGCGCGACTGGATCGACCGCCTGCGCGATAGGTATCTGGCGACCGATGAGCAGAAGCGCCGGGCCATGCGCATCGGCCTCGGCGCCGGCGGCCTCGCCCTCGTCGCCACCGGCCTCGGCCTCTACTTTGCGCTGCGCCCGACGCCCGAGCCCGACTACCTGAACGACGACCTGCTCCTCGTGCTCGACTTCACGTTTCTCCAGGAGGAGTTCAACAAGCTCCCGCTCGAGCGGCGCATGGAACTGCTCGGCATGTTCGTCAAGCGCATCGAGAACATGTCCGCCGGCGAGAGCGTGCTCATGGCCGCCTTCGCCGGATCGGTCGCCGGGCAGGCCCGGGCCCAGTTCGAGCAGAACGTCAGCCGCTTCATGATCGACCTGTGGGATCAGCGGGCCGTGCAGTACGCCGACGTCCCCCCCGAGCAGCGGGAAACGTTTCTCGCGGATGCGCTCGTCGACATCGAGAAGGCGATGGAAGCCGTCGGTGGCGAGGTTCGCGACAAGCCCGACCACGAGCGCATCGCGGACATGAAACGCCAGGCCAGGCGCGATCAGGAGATGATCGAGACAGGGCGCGGCCCCGGCGCCACCGCCCTCGGGCGCATCTTCGACATCGTGAACAACGACATCGGTGGCCACGCCAACCCCCAGGAACGGCTCCGCGGCCAGCAGATGCTGCGCGACACCGTCCGCTTCCTCCGGGGTCAGGACCTCGCCACGGGAAAGGCCAAGTCCGGCGGGGGGGGGTAGACGCGGGCGCCTGACTGCTGGTCAAGCCGCCTTTACCATCGCCCCCGCTGGACAAATCTGCTTTACCAGTGAAGTCCTGAGGCGCGGTCGGCTGGCGCCATCACTTCGGGGCGTCGCGCCCGTTCTCCCGCGCCACCGCCGGCTCAGGCGCGGTGTCATCGTGCGGCGCCACCTCGATCCGGGCCCGCAGCACCCGCGTCGGCTCCGCCGCCGTCACTGTCACCAGGGCGCCATCCGTCCGCAGCGTATCGCCGACGTCCGGGATGCGCCCCAGCGTCGTCACGATGAACCCGCCCAGCGTGTCGTAGTCCTCGTCCTCGGGGATCTTCAGCCCCAGCGGCTCGATCTCGTCGTTCACATCGTGCACGTACGCCCGGGCGTCGGCGTCCGCCGTCTGCCGCTCGGCATCCACCTCGATCGTCGGCTCGCCGGAGATCTCCGGCTCGTACTCGTCGTGAATCTCCCCGAAGATCTCCTCCACGATGTCCTCGATGGTCACCAGCCCCGCCGTGCCCCCGTATTCGTCGGCCGCCATCGCGATGTGCACCCGCAGCGCCAGCATCTCCGCCATCAGCTCGCGCACCGTCTTGGTCTCCGGCACGAACGTCGCCGGCCGCAGAATCGACTGCAGGTCGAACTGACGATCCTCCCCGCCCGGCTCCGCCAGCCACTTGAGCAGATCCTTGGCGTACAGGATGCCGACGATGTGGTCCAGGTTCTCGCGCGACACGGGCACGCGGCTGTGCGTGCAGTCGCGCATGTACGACTTCACCTGGTCCAGATCGTCGGTGTACTCCAGCGTCTGCATCTCCGTCCGCGGCGTCATGATCTGCTCGACGGTTTTCTCGCGCAGCTCCACCACGCCCTCGATCATGTCTCGCTCGGTCGGGTCGATGTGCCCCTCGCGCTCGCCCTCCTCGACGGCGCTGAGAAGTTCCCCCTCGCCGTGCTCCTCCAGCGTCTGCGGCCCCGCCAGCCGTCGCACGATCTCGTCGAGCACCGCCACGGCCCCGCGCACCGGCGACGTGATGATCTGCATCGTGCGCAGCAGCGCGGACATCGCCACCAGCACGCGGCCCCCGGCGTGCCGCGCAACGCTTGACGCCGGCGCCTGCGCAAACGCCCACAGCAGTACCGCCGCCACCGGCACGCCGATCGCCAGCTCCGTCCACGCCAGTTGCGCATCCGGCTCCAGCCCGCGCAGATATCCCACCCACCGCACGATCGCGATCACCACGATCAGCGTCGAGAGAATCCGCAGAAAGCCCACTGCGTCCGCGTGCGAATCCGGGTCCCGCGCGATCCGGCGCAGCCGCCCTGCCACCCGGGGCGTCGCCCGCTCGGCCAGTTGCTCGATCTGCGCCCGGCTGAGCGAGCGCAGCGCGATCTGCGCAGCGCCGAGTATCGCCCCGAGCGCCGTCGCTCCCAGCGCGACCCATATCCACCACCATCCGATCACTGCGCCTCCCCGCTCGCGGGACGCGCGTAGACCGCCCCGACCCCGATCCCCCGAAGCGTCTCGTCCTCGAGGGCGTGCATCCGCGCGGCGTCCTCTTCGGTCGCGTCGTCGTGCCCGAGGCAGTGCAGCAGACCGTGCACGATGTACAGAAGCAACTCCTCCCGGGCGCCGTGGCGCCGTGACGCCCCCTGGCGCCGCGCCTCATCCAGGCAGACCAGCAGGTCGGCATCCAGATCCGCCGCATCCCCCAGATTGCTCGTGATCACGTCCGTCGTCCCCCCCACGCCCATCAGCCGGACGTGGGCCGCCGCCATCTCGGGGTCGGTGACCATCCGGATCCGGGCCTCGCCGCGGCAGCCGAGCCGGGCCGCGGCGTCCTCCGTGCGGGCGCGCAGCCACGCCAGAT
>CAYMJK010000359.1:0-4418 GCA_964390535.1 uncultured Phycisphaeraceae bacterium
TGAACCACAGAGGCACAGAGGGCACAGAGGGGGAGCCTCTGTTTGCGCCCGCTTCGCGGGTGGCGCCACCCATGCTTTTCTCTGTGCTTTTCTCTGTGCTCTCTGAGCCTCTGTGGTGAAACCTTCCGTAGTCAGAACTCAGCCGCCCGAACACGCGGGGCAGGTCGCCGCGGCGGCCCATGGCGAGGGCGACGCGGGAGAGGCCGAGGATGAGGTTCAGCAGGACGCCCAGCATCGCGGTGATGGCGCCGATGGAGAGGATGATGACGCCCCACGAGCCGCTTCCCCCAAGGCCGAAGGTGTCGAACCCGCGGGCGACCACGGCAAGGGGGGCGAAGGGGGCGGCGCGATCCGTGCCGGTCTCCCCAAATGCCTCCGCCCCCGCCGCGGCGATACCGACGATGGCGACGGCCATGTACAGGGCCATCGAGACGATGAGCGTGGCGATGATGGCGCGGGGGATCGTGCGGCGGGGGTCGCGGACCTCCTCGCCGAGTGTGGCGATGCGGCCATAGCCGGTGTAGGCGACGAACATGAGGGCGGCGGCCTCGAGCAGGCGGAGGGGCGCGGGGCGCCCCCCCTCGTAGTCAGCCGAGGGGCTGTCGAAGAAGGGGCGAAGGTTGTTGGCGCCGTCGGCCAGCGCGCCCGGGGCGCCGGCGATGATGAAGAAGGCGAGCGACGCAAGCGTGATCGAAACGATCACAATGTTGGTAATGTTCGACCGCCGCATGCCGCTCAGCACGATGATGATGAGGGCGGCGGCGCCGGCCAGGGCGAGCGGCACGTGCCATCTGGACTCCCCAGCCCCGACCGCTACCAGCGCGTACCCCGCGAACCCGAGCGCTGCCGTCGCCGCCGACGCGCTCTTGGCGCACAGGAACATCCACCCGGCGCTGAAGCCCAGCCACGGGCGCAGGTACACATACCCGTACTCGTACGTCCCGCCGCTGGTGGGGTGGTTCGCGGCGAGCTGGGCGCTGCTCAGGGCGTTGCAGACCGCGAGCAGCCCGGCGATCCCGATCGCGATCAGAACCGCCGGCCCGGCGACACCCACGGCGATCCCGATGCTGACGAAGATGCCCGTGCCGACGATCGACCCGAGCCCGAGCATGGTGGCGCTGAAGACGCCGAGCTGGCGGTGGAGGGTGGGGGCGGGGGCGGGCATTGGTGCAGCGTAGTGGCACGGGCTTCCAGCCCGTGCGACGGCAGGGACGGCGCCCAAGGACCAGCGGTCAGGGGCCCTCACCGCCGTCCATCCCCCCTCCCCACGCCATGGGCTGGAAGCCCATGCCACCCATGCCACCTGTCCCGCCATCGCTGGAAGCCCATGCAACGGCGGGCTATCATCCGCGTCCGCGTGGCGGGGGAGCCGCTCGGTCTTTGTGCGGGGCGCCCGTGGCGCCTCTCCCTTCAGAAGTCGGTTCAGTAAGGATCCACCAGTATGGCGAGCGCTGTTCTCGAAGGCAAGGCGGAGAAGATCGCGGAGTTTCGCACCCACGACAAGGACACGGGCTCGGCCCAGGTCCAGATCGCGGTGCTGACTGCGCGCATCAAGAGCCTGTCGGAGCATCTGCGCACGCACAAGATGGATATGCACAGCCGGCGCGGGCTGATCCTCATGGTCGGCAAGCGCAACCGGCATCTGCGATACCTGGCCCGGACCGACCGGGACGCGTATCTGGACACCATCCAGAGGCTCGGCCTCCGGAAGTGACGAATGTTTGACAGGCCCCCGCTCCGAGCGAGGGCCTGTTGTCTTTGCATGGCGGGCGTCGTCCGGCCCGGTGGCAGTGGGCGAGGCGCAGCCGAAGCGGCAGGGTTCCTGCTCCCCACTCTGCGTCTCGCCTTCTGCCCCCTGGATCTGTGCCCGGCGCGACCCGCTGAAACGAGGGCTGGGCGCTGCGCGCCCAAGCCCGTGAGCGCAGAAGGATTGTAGACAATGAGTGAACTGATCAAGGTGCAGGGCGATGTCGGCGGCCGCACGCTGACCCTCGAGACCGGCGTGATCGCACGCCAGGCCTCTGCCGCGGTGATGGCCTATTACGGCGGCAGCGCCGTGCTGGCGACCGTCGTGCGGGCAACCCCCCGCGAGGGGCTCGACTTCTTCCCGCTGCAGGTGGATTACCGGGAGAAGCTGACCGCCGCGGGCAAGTTCCCCGGCGGCTTCCGCAAGCGCGAGGGCGCCCCGAACGAAAAAGAGATCCTCACGATGCGGATGATCGACCGGCCGATCCGGCCGCTCTTTCCCGACGGGTTCATCGACGAGGTGCAGATCCAGTGCTGGGTGATGAGCCACGACACCGAGAACGACACCGATGTGCTCTCGGGCACGGCGGCGTCCGCAGCGCTGGCCCTCAGCGACGCCCCGTTCGACGGGCCGACCGCGACGGTGCGCATCGGCCGCATTCACACCGATGATGGCCCGCAGCTCGTGCTCAACCCGACGACCAGCCAGCTCGACTACTCCGACCTGGATCTGGTGCTCGCCGGCCACGCCGACGGGGTGAACATGATCGAGGTCGGCGCTGCCGAGCTTCCCGAGAAGGACATGCTCGCGGCGATCGAATTCGGTCACAAGGCGATCAAGGATGTGCTCAAGCTCATCGACGAGCTGGTGCGCAAGGCCGGCCGCGAGAAGGTGGTCGGCGAACTCGCCCTGCCCTCCGAGGAGATCATGGCGAAGGTCCGCAAGGTCGCCGAGAAGGACATGATCGCCGCCCGGCAGATCGCCGGCAAGCAGGCGCGCGCCGAAGCGGTCGACGCCCTGCGCACGCGCGTGCTCGATGAGCACTTCCCGATCAACGAGAACGGAACCTGGGGCGACTGGAACCGCTCGGCCAAGGCGCGGGCCCAGGCCAAGGAGGCCTTCCGGACGCTCGAGAAGAAGGTCACCCGGCAGTTGATGGTCGAGAAGAAGATCCGCGCCGACGGGCGCAGCGCAACCGCCATCCGCGAGATCATCAGCGAGGTCGGCGTCTTCGACCGGACGCACGGCTCGGCCATGTTCCAGCGCGGCGAGACGCAGTCGCTGGTGAGCTGCACGCTCGGCACGGCCAAGGACGAGCAGATCGTCGACGGCCTGCTCCCGGAGTATTCCAAGAAGTTCACGCTGCACTACAACTTCCCGCCGTTCGCCACCGGCGAGGCCAAGCGGATCATGGGCCCCGGCCGGCGCGAGATCGGCCACGGCGCCCTCGCGGAGCGCTCGCTCATGGGCGTGCTGCCCTCACCCGACGAGTTCGCCTACACCATCCGCCTCGTCAGCGACATCACCGAGAGCAACGGCTCCTCGTCTATGGCCTCGGTCTGCGGCGGGTGCCTGGCCCTGATGGATGCCGGCGTGCCGATCCGCGCGACCTGCGCCGGGATCAGCGTCGGCCGCGTCACGGATGAGAGCGGCAAGAACGAGCTCTACATCACCGACATCCTCGGCGAGGAGGATTTCTTCGGCGACATGGACTTCAAGGTCTCCGGCACCCGCGACGGGATCACCGGGATCCAGCTCGACCTCAAGGCCCGCGGCCTGAACCTGCAGGAGATCGAGCGCATCTTCGAGCAGGCCCGCGTCGCCCGCATCGAGATCATCGAGAGGATGGAAGAGACCATCGCCGCGCCGCGCAAGGAGATCTCTCCGTTCGCCCCGCGCCTGGTCACCCTCACCATCAACCCGGACAAGATCGGCAAGCTGATCGGCCCCGGGGGCAAGATGATCCGCGCCCTGCAGGACAAGTACGGCGTGAACATCGATGTCGAGGACGATGGGACGGTGATGATCTCGTCGCCGGATGCCGAGGGCATCGACGGCGCCCAGGCGGAGATCTCGGCGCTGTGCGAGGAGATCAAGGTCGGCGCCATCTACACCGGCAAGGTCGTCTCGACGCGCGACTTCGGCGCCTTCATCGAGCTGGCGCCCGGCACCGACGGCATGTGCCACGTCTCCGAGCTCTCCGACGGCTACGTCAAGAACGTCGGCGACGTCGTGAAGATCGGCGACATCGTGAAGGTCAAGGTCATCAACATCGACGACCAGGGCCGCATCAAGCTCAGTCGCCGCCAGGCCATGGCCCCCGAGGAGGCCGCCGAAGGCCCCGAGCAGGAAGAGACCGCGGCAGCAAGCTCCTGACCGCGCCTTCTGACCGCGCTTCCTGACCGGCAATCCTGACCAAATCGCCAAGCGGCCTCCAGACTCTGGAGGCCGCTTTTCTGTGCCGTCGCCGACCGCTGGGTACGTCGGCGTGGAAAGCCGACGTACTCGACCGCCCTTTTTCGGCCGTGCGCCGCTTACCGCCCCCGGAACCGGGGGCGCGAAGCGGCCATTGGAGCCTCTGGAGGCTGTTTCGTCATTCGCCGGGTCGGGCGCAGTTGACGGCTCGGGCGCCAGTGGTAGGCTGGGCAAAATGGCCGGGGCGTTGTCGTCA
>CAYMJK010000360.1:0-6160 GCA_964390535.1 uncultured Phycisphaeraceae bacterium
GATCACATCCGCCGCGGCAGTGGCGTACTGCTCCGCCAGCGACCCGGCTCCGGCGCGCGCGCGCAGCGCGCTCGATATCCGCGCGACTCCTCGCGACACAAGCTCCGGGATTTCGACGGATCGCCCCGACACCGGCGCCGGCGCCGGATCCGCGGCATCCCGCGCCCCCGTCGGCGTCCCCGGGCGGACCACCAGCCCCGGCGCCGCCTGCCACTGCCGCGACTCCAGCCGCCCATCCGCCAGCCGCCGTGCCGGATAGCTGATCACCGTGGGCTCGTTGTCGTCGGTGTCCACGACCAGCCAGACCGGCGCCGCGCCCGTGCGCGCGCCCGCCGCCCCCACCGCCTCCAGCGCAAACCACTTCGCCAGAATACCGCAGTGCCAGAAGCCCGCCTGATGCCCGCTCATCACCATCGGGCCCTCGGGCAGCCCGAGCTGGCGCCGGAACGTCGCCGCCGCGGCGTCCGGCGGCGCCGCGCGCAGGCGCCACGCATTCGGCGGAGGCTCCAGAAGCAGCGACTCCGTCGCAGCGCGCCCGTCATGCGCGCCCGCCGCGATGCTCATCGACACCCCGCGGAGACATCCTCCAGCGCAGCCGGCGGCAGCAGCTCAGCGGACTTCTCCAGTTCGCAGTGCAGCACCCGCCGGTAGTGCGCCACGCGCTGCTCGGGATCGTCCAGCGGCCCGCCGAAGGAACGGTTCAGATCGTTGTAGATCAGCCGCACCGGGATCTCCCCGATGCGCAGCCCGTGGGCCACCGCCTGCACCCAGAACTGCAGCGGGAAGGCGTACCCGTCTTCGCTCAGCGTCAGGCGCGACAGCGCCTCCACGCGATACGCCTTGAATCCGCAGAAGGCGTCGGTGAGGTTCAGCCCGAGGCGCCGGTTCAGTTCCGCGGTGATCTCACTGTTGATGCGGCGCCGGTCCGGCGGCGGGCAGTCGTCCTCCGGATGTCCGCCGAGATAGCGCGACCCGCTGACGATGTCCAGATCGCCGCGGGCAGCGCGCTCGAGAAACTCCGGGATGGCGTCCGGCTCGTGCTGCTCATCGCAGTCCATGGTGATGACCCAGTCGAACCCGTCGGCCGCAGCCCAGCGGAAGGCGTCCTGCAGGCTGCGCCCGTACCCGCGGTTCTGGCCGTGGCGGATGACCTCGACTTTCGTGCGGGCGAGCAGCGTGGGCGTGGCGTCGCAGGAGCCGTCATCGATGACCAGCACGTGCTCGGCGTGGCGGCGCACCCGCTCCAGCACGCTCAGGACGTACCGCTCCTCGTTGTACACCGGAATCGCCACCAGCGTCCGCATGCGCAGCTCCACATCTCCCGTGGGATGGTAGCGGTAAAGGGCGGATGGCGGAGTCAGAAGTCAGGAGGCAGGGGTCAGGAGTCAGGGCCAGAGGTAAGGGCCAGCGCGACGTCCCCTCCGACTCATCATTCCTCCTCGTTCACCATTTCACTCCTCGGCCATCCCGCCCCCCTCCCTTCTCGCCTCGTCCTGCTGCTGCTGCGCCAGCGACGTATACGCCGCGAAGCCGAAGGGCATGCGCTCGTCCGGCTCGCCCGGCGCAGGCCCCGGCTCCTGCGACCGCGCTGCCGCCTCGAGCTGCGCCATCAGCTCCGGCGACAGCGCGTGGAACCCGCGGATCTGCTCCAAGGGCAGCGTGAACACCTCGCCCGTCGGCGTCCGGATCTGAAAGATCGAGCACTCCACCGCCATCGACAGCGCCCGCTGCCCCGGATCGCTCAGCCCGCACGCCAGCGCGGGAAAGACCTCGCCGATCGCGATCCGCTCCCCCGCGTGCGTCAGCACCGCCAGCCGCCCGTCGAACAGGCTCCCCTCCTCCGGCACCGCCGGCACGTTCGTGGGCTTCTGCGGCAGGTCTTCCTCCGGCGGGTAATACATCGCGCTGTTGCGCTCGCGCCGGCGCATCGACTCCACGCTCAGCGCCGTCAACACCTGGCGCATGAAGTTCTGCCAGAAGAGCCGGCGGGCCGCCTCCGCCTGCGCAGGCGTGAACGGCGTCATGTCGCCGGCGCCGGACTTCGCGAGTTGGTCGCTCATCATTCCCGCCGCTTGTAATCTTCAGCCTGGGCCCGCGCCTCGTTCAGATCGCGCCGCCGGCGCTCCAGCGCCCGGCGCCATGCCGCGGCGTGCTGCGACGGCGACTCATCCCCGAGTTCCGCCTGGCCCGGCCCGCGCAGGCGCAGGATCTCAGGGTAGGTGCGAAGCTGCGCTTCGACATCATCCAGCGCGCGGGCCGCCTCCGCCACCAGCGCCGCCGCCCGCTGCCCCGCCTCGTGATACGGCCGCTGCGCTGCCGGTCCGCGCAGGCTGCTGTCCACGCGAACCCGCAGCGTCCGTTCGATCTGCGCGATCGCCTCGTCCAGCCGCAGGATCGCCGTGCGCACCTCCCGCTCGGCGTCGGCCAGCCCGCTGCGCAGCGCCCGGCGCCGGCTGACCACCGTCGGGGCGCCGGCCCGGCGCAGCAGCCCGCCGATCGCCCGCGCCTCCCCCGTCGCGAGCCCCAGCCCGCACAGCGTCGGCGCATCGATCCGCACGCGGACCTCGCCGTTCGCCCGGGCGTCCACGATCCGCGTCGAACCCGGCTCGCGCTCGGCCGACCCCAGCGTGAGCGCGCAGACCCCGCTCCGCGCCGGCCCCGCCCACGCCTCCTGCCGCGGCTGGACCAGCGCCTCGGCCAGACGCCGGTCGGCCCCGCGCTCCCCCAGCGACACCCACATCGCGCCGCGCAGCTCCCGCAGCATCCGCTCCCGATCCAGATCCTCCGGCGCCAGCTCCGCCAGGTCGTCCCCCGGCCCGCTGATGACGGTCGTCGCCGGATCCACCCAGCACGTGTCCGCCAGCGACCCCAGCACCGCGGCGCCGAGGCCGACCTCCCCGCCCTCGCCGCGCAGCCAGAGGGCGACCGGCGACCTGGCGTCCCGGATGGCCCGTCCCATCATCCACACAACATCGAGCCGGGCACGCCGCCCATCCACCTCTATAAGGATGAGCCCCGCCCGGTCGGCGTCCGCTTCGGCCAGATCATCGGCGAAGGCGCTCCCGAGGCTGGCGCTGTCCAGATCCCCCTGGACCCGGATGTGCCAGACGGCGCCATCGCCGGCGCCGGGGAGGCCAGAGGCCGATATCGCGCCCGGCGCCCCGCCCAGAACCGCCGCGACCGCCAGCAGCAGGGAGTGAAGAGTGGCGAACATGGCGCCAGCCTACCCGCTCGCCGCAGCCTTCGCCAGCCCGCACAGATGGCGCAGCCCCCCGCCGCGGGCGGCTTTGCCCCGCTTCGCAGGCAAGCCGCTCCCGAAAACGCCCGATGCTGCTCGATGCGGAGGCAAGCCATGGGTACGTCAGAACGTGCGTTCAATCAGGTGAAGGAAATCCTCGGCAAGCTCGATCGCTCGATCGAACAGGCCCGGCAGAAGCGCCTGCACGGCGACGAGCCGGCCGCGCCCGAGGCCACCCCGGACGCCAGCGATCCCAGCCGCAGGCGGGCCCGCCCCCTGCGCCCCAGCGGGGAGTGGCCGACGCCACCTGCTCCGACCACCCGCTGGCAGGCCTGACCGAGAGAGGAACACGCCCATGCGCCCCGCCGACGACAGCCAGGCCGCCGCGCAGCACGACTCCCGGATGCCCGGGAACGCGCTGGCGACCTACGACAGCTTCGGGCAGACGCTCATCGTCACGCTCACGGTGAACACCCTCTCCGGGCCCGACGCCATGAAGCTCGTGCAGGAGGTCTCCGACAAGCTCAAGACCGACGAGCCCGAGCCGCGCCCGAAGACCCCCGAGGAGGAGGCCGTGCGCATCCGCCACATCGTGCTCGACCTGCAGAACGTGCAGTACATGGACTCCGGGTGCATCGGCGTGCTGGTAGAACTGATGAGCCGCCTGCAGAACGCGGGCGGGCGCATCGCCCTGGTCAACGCCGACCCCAACGTCGAGTACCTCTTCAAGCTGACGCGCCTTGACCGCCTCTTCCCGATCTGCCGCGATGTCATGCGGGCGATTGATGCGGTCGAGCGGGCGGCCTGAGACAAGGCAAGAGCCACGAGCGCAAGCTCGGAAAGGCGACATGCGCCAGCATGTCGAGCGCCGCTTCCTGTGCGCTCCCCCGCACGACTCACTGTGCCCCTCGTGCATCCCCGACCCTGCGCCCGGGCCGTGTTACTCGCACCCGGCAGCAAACTCGTTCTGAAACGCGAGGAAGTCGAAAAACGTGAGCGCGCCGTCGCCATCGAAGTCCGCGAACGTGTCGCCCGCGCCGAACAGGTTCTGAAACGCGAGAAAATCGAACAGGTCCAGCGAGCCGTTGAGGTCCACATCCACCCGGCAGATCGCCCGCGTCGCCTGGACCATGTCCGGCAGCGGGCCGATGTGGCGCGTGCCCCCCTGCGGCACGCCGGTCCGGATCAGGATGCTCCGCGCTTCCCCCGGTGTCAGCGGCCGCCCGAGCCGCGTCTGCGCAGCGCCCTGCAGGCTCGCCACCGCGCTGGCTATGAACGGCGAGGCCGAACTCGTCCCACCGAATGACGATGTGTACGCCTGGCGCCGGTCGCCCCCATAGCGGGCGAAGCCGCCATAGCCGAGCGTGAACACGCTCTCGCCCCACCCCTGCACGTTCACCCGGGCGCCATAGGTGCTGAACGACAGGGCGGTGTGGCTCGTGTCGGCCCTCCCCGCGCCCACGATGATCGCCCCGCTGTCGCCCATCGCCCGGTACCCCTCGTACAACGCCGAGTCCAGATCCTGCGATCCGTTGCCCGCCGCGCCCACCACCGTGATGCCCGAGTCAGTCGCCATCCGCGACAGCGTCCACACCGCCGGATGGAGCTCCGCCGGGCCGTATCTCCCGCTGGGGCCCTCGGCCTGCATCTCCAGCAGCACGACATCGCCGCGGTCCATCGCCGCCACCGCCGCGGTGATCGCCGTCACCCGCCTGAACCCTTCCTCGACCGACCACTCGGTGAAGAACCACGCCTCGGCCCCCGGCGCGAGCCCCTCGCACCCGTACCCGTTCTCCAGCGCCACCCTCTCCCCCAGCGTCGCCGTGCCGTGCTCATCCCATCCGAAGCTGCTGACCTCCGGGTGGACTGTCTGCCCCGGCTCGCGCACGACATCGCACAGATCCTCGTGCTCGGTGAACCCGTACTCGCAATCGGCGATGCGCACACCCGAGCCATCGCCGGCGCCCGCCGCCCACGCCGCCAGCATGTTGATGCCCGGGTTTGGCCCGCGGTAGTCCTGGCGCCCCGCCAGCAGCGGTGTCACCGGCGCAAGATCCTCGCACGGTGGCAGCGGCATGAGTTCGGCAAAGTACACCCACTCGACCTCGGGTCGCTCCCGAAGCGCAGCCGCCAGGGCCTCCAGCTCCGCAGCGGGCGCCTCGATCGCCATCATGCCGGCCAGGTCCGGCTGGGCCCGGCCGCTGCGCCGGGCAGCGCGCTGCTCGAGCAGCGCCAGCCGATCCTCGGGCAGCGTGATCAGCGGGGAGAACCGGGCGTCATGATCAGCGGCGAGCGCCGCCACCTCGTCCATCGCCGCGTCGGCCGCGCTGACGACCGACCCCGCCCGGGCCCGCGCCCGCACCGCATCGTGGAACTTCACCGTCAGCCGCGATGGCGCCTCCGGCCGCCATGCGCCCGGCATCGGCAGCGGCCGGCGCGCCGCCAGCTCCTGCCCCGCCGCGGTCGCGGCGATCCACACGCTGATGATGACCGAAGTCGCGCCTCTGGGCATGCGGGCCTCCTGGACCGGATCGGCCGCCTCGAAGCGAGACTGCCGCAAGCCGGGCCTGTGCGGAGCGTAACGCATCTCGCCTGCCGCTGCAACCGACAAATCCACCCTCTCGGCGCCCTCGGGCCGCCGGCGTCCGGAATTGGCGGAGGGGGGGCGGCGTCCACAAGCGGGATAAGGTCGGGACGGCACGTTCGGAGTGATCGCTTGCCGGACTTGGACGCCAGCGGATATGCTGGCCCGTCCGTCGGGTTGGCAGAACCGGCGGAGGGCAAGTCGGCCTGGACGTGGTCATGCGAGTGTATCTCGACACATGCTGTCTCTCGCGGCTCGACGACGATCAGACGCAGGAGCGCATCCGGGCTGAGGCTGGCGGAGTCCTGGAGATCGTTGCAGCCTGTGAGCGAGGCGAG
>CAYMJK010000361.1:0-3827 GCA_964390535.1 uncultured Phycisphaeraceae bacterium
CGCCCGCGCGGGGGTGGCGCCCCAGATCGCTCAGAAGATCATGCGGCATGGCGACTACCGCACGACACTTCAGCACTACACCGTGCTCGGCCTCACCGACACAGCAGGCCCGCTCGCCGATGTGCGCTTCGACGGCCACGAGGACAATCGCGAGGCGGCAACGGGGACCCATGGCGCTGGATGTGTCCCGCCCGGCGCCGACGCGGATAACTGCGGACCCAGCAGTAGACCCGGCAGTAGCGGCACGAATCGGTTCGGTTCAGTGCGTCACCGTGCAGCAACCAAGCGCCTCCCAGGCTTGCCAGAGGCGCCGCGCAAGTCCCGCAACGATGCGGACTTGTGCGGCTCTGTGCATGGTGATTCCGCAAAGCGGGCGAACGGACTCGAACCGTCAACATTCAGCTTGGAAGGCTGACGCTCTACCATTGAGCTACGCCCGCGACGGGGGATGGTAGCGGTGAGGGCGGGGGCCGTCCGCCGGGCGCCGGGCTTCTGCCCGATGAGCCGTGCGCCCAACGCCCGCCGCGCGAAGCGACGGGCCAAATGGAGGCTCGTGCCGCCCGGTGGCGGAGTGCCCGGGCGGTCGTTTCCGCACCGCCCGGGGCGATGCCACGGTCGGCGCCCTGGCGCCGGCTATCGCGCTGCGCTTCATGTCGATCTCGTGTCGGTGTCGGTGCTGGCGGGCGGCGTCCGGCGCGAGGCCTGCCGGAGGAGGCGCTGCACCTCGTCATCCGTGGTCTGCTCGAATTGGTCGTACCAGCGGCCGACGCCCAAGAAGTCCTCGGGCATGGTGGCGCAGATGACCTCGTCGGCCTCGCTGCGCAACTGCTCGCAGGTATCCGGGGCGCCGACGGGCACGGCGACGACGATCCGCGCGGGGCCCGCCTCCGGCGGCTCCCCCGGCTCGTCCGCTTGCGCCTCCCCCTGCGCCTCCCCGCCCGACCACTGCATCGCCCGCAATGCCCGCACCGCCGCGAGCATGGTCGACCCGGTGGCGAGGCCATCGTCCACGACCAGGGCAACACGGCCTCCGACAGCCAGCGGCGGTCGCTCGCCGCGGTAGAGCCGCTCGCGGCGGGCGAGTTCGGCGCGCTCGCGCTCGGCGACCGCCTCGAGCGCCCTGGCGTCAACGCGGGCGCGGCGGAGGACATCGTCGTTGATGACTGTGGCGCCGCCGCTGGCGATGGCGCCCATGGCGAGCTCCTCGTGCCCTGGGACGCCGAGCTTTCGCACGACCAGCACCTCCAGCGGCGCCTGCAGGGCCTCAGCCACTTCCGCCGCGACGACCACCCCGCCCCGCGGCAGCCCGAGCACGAGGACATCCGGCTGTGCGGCGAATCGCTTCAAGGCGGCGGCGAGCGTGCGCCCGGCGTCTCGCCGATCTTTGAACGTGCCGGGCATCGGGGAGGCCCTCCAGTGGACGGGGTGGCGGCCCGGCCACGGTCGCTATCCCTCCGGCCAGAGCGCGGCCGCTGGGAAATCCTGTACCCGGCGCGAGCGGGCGTACCACCCGGGCGCGCAGAATGGGGCGGGTTGCCAGCGCCCCCCGACGCCCCAAGATGCCCCCCACCCCCCGACGCCTCCCGAAAATAATCTCGCTTCCGGCTGGACCGGCGCCTATGCTTCGCCGCTTGCCGGTGGGCTCAGCCCTCTTGCGGCTCGTTTCGAGCCGCTCGTTCTGGGAATCTGCTGGCGGCGTCCTCTCCGCGATTTTTGCGCGTGACGACGCCTCGCGACCAGAACGGCAGCTCTTGCTCCAATGTTGGATCAGGCTACGCCGATGACCGTCCCGCCGCACATCGCGACGGGCCACACGTGACTCGTCCCGGCGCGGCCATTCCGCGCGGAGCGAGAGGAGATTGATCGTTGACGACGTTTACTGCTTTGCATCTTTCCGAAACCCTGCTCCGCACACTTGCGGAAGAGGGCTACACAACCCCCACGCCTATTCAGGCCCAGACCATCACGCCGGCCCTCGAGGGCCGCGATGTCCTCGGCTGCGCCCAGACCGGAACCGGCAAGACGGCCGCGTTCGCGCTGCCGATCATTCAGCAGCTCATGAGCCAGCCCCGTCCCTCCGCGCCGGAAGGCCAGCCGGGCGGGCGGCGTCAGTCCCGAGGGGGCGCGACCCTGCCGCGGGCGCTCATCCTCTCGCCGACGCGCGAGCTTGCCAACCAGATCTGCGAGAGCTTCGGCGTGTACGGCCGCGGCACGCGTCTGCGCCACACCGCCATCTACGGCGGCGTGAGCCAGCGCGGCCAGGAGCGGGCCCTGCGCCAGGGCGTCGACATCATCGTCGCCACGCCGGGGCGGCTCATGGACCTCATGGAGCAGCGCGTGGTCGACCTGAGCGCTGTGGAGATCTTCACGCTCGATGAGGCCGACCGCATGCTCGACATGGGCTTCATCGACCCGATCCGGCGCATCGCCAAGGCCCTGACGGCGCGGCGGCAGACGCTGCTCTTCTCGGCAACCATGCCGCCGAAGGTCGCGACGCTGGCGAACTCGCTGCTCAACAACCCGGTGAAGGTCTCCGTGGCGCACAGCGCCTCGGCGGACCCGAACATCGAGGAGGTCGTCTACAAGGTCGGCCGCCACGACAAGCAGGCCCTGCTGGAGCACCTGCTGCAGGGGACCGGCGTCGGCCGGGCCATCGTGTTCACCCGGACCAAGCACGGCGCCGAGAAGGTGAAGAAGAAGCTCACTTCCGCCGGCGTGAGCGCCGACGCCATTCACGGCAACAAGAACCAGAACCAGCGTCAGCGCGCCCTCGACGGCTTCCGCCGCGGGCACTCGCAGGTGCTGGTCGCGACCGATGTCGCGGCCCGCGGCCTGGATGTGGATGGCGTGACGCACATCTTCAACTTCGATCTGCCGGTCGAGCCGGAGGCGTATGTCCACCGCATCGGGCGGACAGCGCGGGCCGGGGCTTCCGGTCAGGCGATCGCCTTCTGCTCCCCGGACGAGCGGCAGATGCTCGGCGCCATCGAGCGATTCACCGGCAAGCGGCTGGCGCTGGCGAAGGCCGAGGCCGGCGCGACGGCGGGCGCACAGCGCGCCGACGAGCGCCAGCGCGATGATCGGCGCGCGGTCGAAACCGTCCCCGCCGGCGCCAACGGGGCGCCGCGCATCCCCAGGCCCGCAGGCGGCGGCGGCAAGAAGCCCCGCGGCAACGGCGGGCCGACGAATCCGGGCGCCGGCGGGCCATCGCGCCGGCCGGGCCGGGGTCGGCCGGGGGCCGGGGCGGGGACGGGGCAGAAGCGCAAGAGCGGCGGGCGGCCGAGTTCGCGGGCTCGCTTCTGAACACGGGCTGAAAGCCCGTGCTACTTCACGCGTGATCGCACAGGGCTTCGACGCCCTGTTTGCGCGCGCAGTGGGCGCAGCAGTACAGGCTGCCCTCGGCCTCCACGCCGTGGCCGATGATCCGTGTCTCGCAGGTGGCGCAGCGCGGCGCCAGCTTCTGCACAGCGCACTCGAAGCTGTCGAACACGTGCTCGGTCCCGTTCATCTTCACCGTGAACGACTTCGGGTACTCGTTGCCGCAGGTTTCGCATCTGGCCATTGCATCGCTCCACTCAAGAGTTCGGTTCAGGACCGTACGCCGGCGCCATCTTGTGCGCGCGCTTCGGCGATGGGGCCGGATTCCCATGCGCGGCGCAAGCCCGCCGCGCTGCCGCGGGCGGGTGATAGCGTTCGCCGTCGCGGGCGCCCGTCCGCCCGCCGCGCCCATCCGCTCATGAAGGGAACGCAATGTCCGTCGCCAAGGTCGTCGAACTGACCGCCACCTCGCCGAAAAGCTTCGAGCAGGCCATCGAAGCGGGCATCGC
>CAYMJK010000362.1:0-6760 GCA_964390535.1 uncultured Phycisphaeraceae bacterium
TTTCAATCCGCTGGATGGAGTCTTCGAGGCCCAGAACGGCCTCGACTTCGCCTTCACGCTCGATCTGGCGCCGGACCAGGACACCGACGGCGACGGTCTCACCGATGCGCAGGAAGCGGACCTCCAGACCGACCCGCTGAACCCGGACACCGATGGCGACGGCCTCAGCGACGGCGACGAGGTGCTGATCTACATGACCAACCCGCTCTTGGTCGACACCGATGGGGACGGGCTGCTCGACGGCACCGAGGTCAGCCTGCAGACGACGCTCATCTGCCTCAGCCCGACCAACCCCGACAGCGACGGCGACACCCTGAGCGACGGCTTCGAACTCCTGATGCTCGGAACCAACCCCTGCCTGGTGGACACCGATGGGGACGGCCTGCCCGACGACATGGACCCGACGCCCTACGTCGGGCTCATCGTCGACGCCGTCCTCGCGCTGGATGCCGAGACCGGGGGCTCCGGCGTCTTCGACGCCCCGAACACCAACGCCGCCCAGGGCAGGCGCGGCGCACTGGCCAATGAGTTCAGCGGCGTCCTCCTGATGATCGAGGAGGCGCAGTACATCGAGGCCCTCGCCAAGCTCGCCGACATCAGCGTGAAGATTGACGAGTGGCTTGTCGACGGCGAGGCGCGGGACGACCTGCAGCAGTCCGTCGCCGACCTGGTCGCGCTGCTCAGCGAGCTCATATAGCGGGCGGCCTGCGCCCGGGGGCCATCCCTGCCAGCACGCAGCCCGGCGGCAAGTCCGCCGGGCTGCTTTTTGCGCTCGGGCGGGCCCCCCCCCATTCGCCGATTCGGCCCCGAGGCGCAGGGTCCGGCCAATAGGCGGGGCGGGCGGCGTGGCCCCCGTTCTGCATCCGGCTCGCCGATCCCGGGGAAAGGCCGGGCTCCTGGCGACGGCGGCGAGCCTTGGGCCGGGGGGCCCAGGTGTCGGACCGAGATTCGACAGATGCCCCTTGAAAAGCCCTCCCACATCGGTTAACTTCATGCAGATCTTCTCATGAAGGAGCTCGCATGAAGATACGAACTTTCGCTCCCGTTGCGGCCGCCGCACTGACGTGCGCAGCGCACGCCCAGAGCGCCGATCAGCCCGCCCTGCCGGATGCCAACGGGAGTTACTCCAACATCAACTCCACGCTCGGCGCCACCGTCAACACCCGGATGGCCGACAACTTCACCCTCGCCGAAGCCGGGGTGGTCGACCGCATCGAGTGGTCTGGGTATGTCTACAACGGCGGGGACCCGGCCGACATCAGCGGCTTCCGGATCCGCATCTTCGCCGACTCGGACCCCGCCATCGGCGTCTTCGGGATCCCCGATGCGCAGCTCTTCCCCGCGGTCGGCGCGCCCGACACGCTCATCGCCGACATCTTCTGGGAATCGCGCGGGGACGGACCGGGCGCCGTGGGCGGGCAGACGAACTACCTCTACTGCCTTCCCGTCTCGATTCCCCTGGCCGCGGGCGACTACTGGATCCAGGTCAGCGCCAACCTCGCCACGGCGGGGGTCGGCTTCGTCTGGAACCATCACAACGGCAACGGCGACGCCAAGTTCGCCAAGGATTTCAATCCGCTGGATGGAGTCTTCGAGGCCCAGAACGGCCTCGACTTCGCCTTCACGCTCGATCTGGCGCCGGACCAGGACACCGACGGCGACGGTCTCACCGATGCGCAGGAAGCGGGCCTCCAGACCGACCCGCTGAACCCGGACACCGATGGCGACGGCCTCAGCGACGGCGACGAGGTGATGACACACATGACCAGCCCGCTGCACGCCGACACCGATGGAGACGGGCTGCACGACGGGACCGAGATCACCCTGCAGGCGACGCTCCTCTGCCTCAGCCCGACCAACCCCGACAGCGACGGCGACTCCCTGAGCGACGGCTTCGAGCTCCTGATGCTCGGAACCAGCCCCTGCCACATGGACACCGACGGGGACGGTCTGCCCGACGACGTGGATCCGATTCCCTATATCGGGCTCGTGGTCGATGCGGTCCTCGCGCTGGATGCCGAGACCGGGGGCGCCGGCGTCTTCGACGCACCGAATTCCAACGCCGCCCAGGGCAGGCGCGGCGCGCTGGCCAACCAGTTCAGCGCCGTCCTCCGGATGATCGAGCGGGAGCAGTACGTCCAGGCTCTCGCCAGGCTCGCCGACCTCACGGTCAAGATCGACGACTGGCTCATCGACTGCGAGGCGCGGGATGACCTGCACCAGCTCGTCGCCGACCTGGTCGTCCTGCTCGACGATCTCACATAACCGCCGGCGCCTGCGCGCCTGTCCCGCAAACACGACAGCCCGGCGCACGCGCGCCGGGCTGTTCATTTGCGCTCTGGTGTCTCCGGCAGAGCGGTCGGCGCCGACCCAGATCAGGATGCGCAACCGCCCGGCCACTCGGGCCGGGCGGTCGCCCCGCTGCGCTTTACGTTCGCGGCGGTGGAGGGGTTCAGTCGAACAGGGCGGCCGTCGTCGCAATGCGGGCGCTCTTCAGCATCAGGTCCGTCTCGATGCGGCAGTTGGACGCGATGAAGTGACGCTCCGCGAAGAACAGTTGCAGGTCGTATTCCTGGCCGTCCTCGAGCCAGTTGAGCCGGTCGAGGTTCACCGTCTGGGTGACCACCGAGTGGATCCCGCCCAGATCGATCACCATCTTGCCGTCGATAAAGACCCACACGTCGTCGTCGCCGGCGAAGGTGAAGGTGTGCCCCGCGCCCGCCTCGTAGGTGAACGTGGCGCCCAGCTCGAACGTGAAGTGGTAGTTGTGGCCCCACTCGTCCGCCGCCGGATTGCCGTAGAGCTCGCCGTCGATCGGGAAGAAGCCCTCGCGCTCGGGCGTCCCGGCGTCATCGTGCGCCTGGAAGATGTACATGCCCGTGTCCGGATCCAGGATGAGCTGCACCGGCACGGCCTTGGCCAGATTCACGCCCGGGCAGTTGCGGAACCACTGATAGAACGACTCGTCGGATGTCACGACCGCCGAGGCCGCGCTCTCGAGCTGCGCCGGCGTATCACCGGCCCGATCGTCCATGTACGGGACATCGTGCGGGAAGATGTTGGCGCCCGCGGCGTTCTTCGCGTTGACCTTCACGCCCACGCCCTGGCCGCCGGAGCGGACCGGCTTGCCCTCATCATCCAGCTCGAAGCCCACCCAGCCGATCCGGTGGCCGGTGTTGTACCGCTCGAAGTCAGGGTGCCCGCCGCCGGGCTCCTCGAACGAGCGGAAGTCGCGGGCGACGCCGTAGAGCGTGATCGCCGGCGGCATGGACGCGGCCTCTTCCTGCGCTTCGCTGCTCGTCGGAAGTGCGAGGATGCCGGCGACGATAAGAAGGTTCATTCCCCGGGCGCTCATGGTCTTCTCCTGTGTGAGGTGGACGACCGGGCGGCCGATCGACAACTCGACTGTCCGATTCATGCCGCACAGCGCCCACCCGCGGCGGTTCATCGACCGCGGATTTCAGCCGGCTGCGCCGACACGGCAATCCGGGCAAGCCAGAATCGCCGGCCGGCGCTCAAGAATGATGCAAGAGGGTGTGCCACTGACGGCCGCCGGTGGCGCCAGACCGAGAACCCGCGGCGACGGCCGCTTACTCGGAAACCGTCGCCAGACTCGGCTGCCCCGGCCCCTCGAGGACGACGGTCGTCTCGATCCGCAGGGGCGCCGCTTCGGCGCCACGCTGCGCGAAGAAGATGCTCACCTGGCATTCCAGCCCGTCGCGCAGCCACGGAAGACGGTCGAGTTCGATAACCTGTTCCCGCCGCTCGTGCATCCCGCCAAGGTCTACCACCAGCCGATCCCCCACGTAGACCCACAGGTCCCCTGCCGCGGCGAATCGGAAGGAGTCGCCCGCGCCCGCCTGATGCGTGAATCGCGCCCGCAACTCGCAGGTCCCCCTGCCGGCGCCCGCGCCGGTGGGCGCAGGACCGATATCGCCCGCCGCCCGAAGTCGATCCGGCCCGAAGCCGATGCGCTCCTCGAAGATGTACGTCCCGGTCTCCACATCGCGCAGCAGGTCCATCGAACGCAGCGCCACCGTGTTCACGCCCGCCACATCCCGGTACCACGCGCTCAGCGACTCCGCCGAGGTGACGGCGCGGCCCTCGACCAATTCCAGCTTCGGCGCCGAGTCCCCCGGCCGCGCTTCGATGTACCTTCTCGGGCCGATGATCCCCGCGCCAGCGCCATCGGTCGCCGGGTTCAGCACCGGGTACCCGCCGGAGATGAACTCCGGCTTGCCATCCGGGCCGAGCTGATCGGCGACGATGCCCGCGTGCTGCCCGGGGCTGGTCGAAGCGCTGCCGCCGAAGTCCCCACGGAAATCCGGATGGGCGGGCGTGAATTCCCGGACCACCGCCGTCAGGGTGATCACCGGCGGTTCCGCCGGCGCATCCTCCTGGGCGACAGCCCATCCGGGAGTAAGGGCGCCGGTTGCAATGATCGCCGCGGCAAGGCTCGCCCGCATCGCCATCTCCTCGGTTCCGGTGGAGGCGCGCCCTCCGCCGCGGGAAAGGATGCGAATCCGGGGGCCTTGGGGCCAGTGCGCAATGCGGGTGGCGCCGGGCAACCTTGCCGGTTGTGCGGCTCGTGACAATCGCGCCGGCGCAGGGCGGATCCGGCGCCCGAAGCTCGCAATCACCAGTGGAAGCCGGCGTTCTCGGCGCGGGCGCCGAGGGTCCGGGCGAGGGCGATCGCCTCCGGCTCGTCGAGCATCGGGATCAGCAGGCGGTCCGTCAGCCCGGCGCCGGCGGTATCCACCCGCACCGAGGCCATGCCCCACAGTCGGTCCAGCGGCGACTGGCGCACGCTGACGACCTGCGCCTTGTCGTCGAAGGTCGTCAGTGTGCGCCGGTTGAGCGCGCCCGTGCGCGCCCGCACCGAGTTGCCGCTGGCGCTGTACCGCGAGGCCCGCCATGCCCGATAGGCCACCAGCCCCGTCAGCAGCGGCAGCGGCGCCCCGGCAAGCGCCCACCACGACCGCAGCGCGATCGCAACCACGATCCACAGCACCAGCCCGATGATCACGCCGCGCCGGATCATCCGCCTGCGAGCCCGTTTCGTCAGCGGACGCCACTGCGCCGTCACCGGATCGAGCCCGGGGCGCACCGACTCCAGCAGCGGCCCGAGGCGGTCGCGACCGATGAGCGGGGCGAACCAGGCTGCGCCGGAGCGATCGCCATCGGTCTTCGCCCCGCCGGCGGTCTTCACGCGCACGCTCGCCCGGCGCAGCAGCCGGCGCAGGGCCGACTCGTGCACCGCAACCACCTGGATCCGCCGGCGCGGAATCGTGGCGCTGGTGCGCGTCAGCAGCCCGGAGGTGATCCGCAGGTCGTCCCCCGAGCGCTGCAGCCGGAACCCCCAGAACCGCAGGAAGCTCCACATGATCGACAGCACCGTCAGCGTCGCCAGCGCCGCCACCGCCAGCATCGCCCACGCCGCGGGCGACGTCACCTGCGCCACCAGCGGCTCGACCTGCTCGACGGTGTCGCTGTCGAGCAGCTCCAGCTCCCACGCCAGCCCCAGCGCCACCGCGAGCAGGGCCAGGGCCCGGTGGGAAACCAGACCGAGCAGCACGAGTTCGCGCGGCGGAAGCTGAAGCAGGGTCTCGGCCTCGGGCTCCTGCCCCGGCGCGCCGCCCGCGCCCGTCTCGCCTGCGTGGCGCCCGGCGAACAAGCCCGCCCGGAGCTGCTCGACGGCATCCAGCGAGAGCACCCGTAGCGCCGCCTCCGGCTCGGCGCCGGAGCCCGTCTGGATCCGCACCTCGGCCACGCGGAAGGCGCGGTGCAGCGGCGACTGCACCAGATCGATGTTGTTGATCCGCGACAGCGGAATGTGCCGCTCGCGCCGCCCGATGAAGGCGCTGGTGACCACCAGCTCCGACTCGGTCACCCGATAGCGCAGCGTGAGATAGCGCACGACCTCGAACGCGGCGAACGGCAGGAAGAAGGCCATCGCCCAGATCTGCCATGTGTCGTCGCGGGCCGCGAACACCACGATGAGCCCGGGAAGGATCAGCGCCTTCGCCAGGCGCAGCAGCGCAAAGATGATCGAGGCCGGGTGCAGGCGGCGCGGCTCAGATCCCATCGGCCTCTTCCTGAGCGACGGGGGGCGCGCCGGGCGCGGGCGCCGCAGCGCGGACGCCGATCAGCCCGTCGCGGATTGCCACGGCATCCTTCATCGCCAGCCCGAACAGCGGCACAGTGGCGTGCTCGGTGCCCGCGGTGTGGATCACCAGCTTCGCCAGCCCGAAGCGGCGCAGCAGCGGGCCCTGCTCGACATCGGTGTGCTGGATGCGGCTGCGCGGGACGATCGTGACCCGGCGCCACAGCACCCCGCGCCGGATCTCGATGCCCAGCGGGCTCACGGCGTAGGAGGCGCGGCGGTACTGCAGGGCCGGGGCCACCATCGCCGCGGTGAAGAGCGCCCCGGCGACCACCGCCCAGATGACCAGCCAGACCTGCCGCCCCGGCCCGCCAAACAGGAGCACGGCCAGCAGCCCGCCGGCGCTGATCGCGCCGGCGCCGATCGCCCCGCTGATCCGCTCGGCGACGATCCACCGGCGGTCGAGTTGTCGCACGGAGGCGGAGTCGGGCTCGGCGGGCGCCACGGCATCGATCATGGGCCAACGGTAGAGTTGTCCGGGTCGCCGCGGCGGGCGCCTCGCCCTCGCCTTGCAAGAAGGAGCCATCGTGCTGGGCCGCCTCCTGCGCCGGTGAGGCGGCCCGGGTGAACCCGCGCAAGCCCGGGGCAAAGACCGCG
>CAYMJK010000363.1:0-3941 GCA_964390535.1 uncultured Phycisphaeraceae bacterium
GGAAGGCGACGGGGCTGCGCCAGCCGTCTTCGTCGTAGGCGCGGACGCCGAAGAGCCAGTTGTCCTTGCTCAAGGGGATGGTCGCCTCCGTGGCATTCCCTACATCCTGCACACCGGTCCACTGCGGCTCGGTGGTGAGGCGCCAGACGATCTCGTAGCCGGCGACATCGGGCTCGGGGCTCGGGTCCCAGCGGATGGTGGTGTCGTTGGCGAGCTGCGCGGTGATGATGCGGGCGTTGGAAGGCGTCGAGGGGGCATTCGCCAGGCGCACGAGGGAGGCGCCGACGAGGCGAGCCACGCCCTCCATATAGAGGGGATCGACGTGGTCGGGGGTGTCGCCGTACTGCACGCCATCTTCCTGGCGCACATCCTGGTGCTGCCGGGTGTAGTTTTCATACACGGTTGTGAAGCGCACGGCGGGGATGCCCGCCTCGGCGAAGGGCTTGTGGTCGCCGCCGCGCAGGAAGCGGTCGCCGCGGAAGACGAGCATGGCCTGCACCGGCGTCTGCTCGGCTTCGCCGGTCTCGGCAACCAGGCGGGCGAGCTGGCGCTGGGGCGAGTCGCTCTCGGCGCCGAGGGAGTGAATGGTCGAGAGTGTCCGGGCGTCCGCCTGGGCGGGCACGCCCTGGCTGAAGATGCGCACGTGGCGCCGGGCATCCAGCCGATCCTCGACTCCGGGCGGAGGGGCGGGATCGCCGACGATATCCAGGCTGAGCACGCCGCGAATGTCCTCGCCGCGGGCGATGGCGCTCTCGGCGTGATAGCGGGCGCCGTAGAGGCCCTGCTCCTCGCCGGCGGTGCAGATGAAGACGAGCGTGGCATCCAGTTCGGTGTCCGCGAGCGCGCGCGCAAGCTCCATCACGATTGCGGTCCCGCTGGCGTCGTCGTTGGCGCCGGGGGCATCCCCTTCGGCATCCGCGCCATCGGAGTTGCGGCTGTCGTAGTGGCCCATGATGTAGTAGCGGCGGTCGGCGGCCTCGGGCATGGCGCCCGGCAGGACGGCGACCACGTTGACGATCTCGCCGCCATCGGGCATGCGGCGCCCGGGTGGAATCTCGAAGCGTTCCAGCCGCGGCTCGAGCCGGCCGCCGTAGCGTTCGAACTCGGAGAGGATCCAGCGGCGGGCAGCGCCGATGCCGCGGGCATCGGATTCGGTCTCGCTGAGCGTGTGGCGGGTGCCGAAGCTGGCGAGGCGGTTGACGTTCGCGAGCGTGCGGCCGCCTGAGAGATCGCCGAGGGCGGGATCGGCGGAGGGCGGAGGCGGGGCGAAGGCGAGCATCGCGGCGAGGAGTGTCATGAGCATGGCGCAGTTTAGGGCGGGAGGCAAAGGCAGAAAGGCAGTAACCACAGATGACACAGATGGGGCACAGATGGGGAGAGTCCGAAGAGGGCGTCTTACTGACTTCCTGACTCCTGATCCCTGACTCCTGAATCTGTGTCCGCATCTGTGCCATCTGTGGTTACTTTCTCCGGTTCCTCCTCTCCTACCCTTCGCTGATGCAGGGCGTGCTGGACATTCCGGATGAGCTGGCGCCGGTGGGGGAGGCGATCGGTGGGTACCTGGAGCGGGTATCGGCGCGGTTCGACGAGCAGTTGGCCAGCGACCTTCCGCCGGTGCGCGATCTGTGCGCGCACATCCGCGGGTATCGCGGCAAGATGCTGCGGCCGGCGCTGACGCTGCTGAGCGCCATGACGGCGAGCGGGCGGGGGGCGGAGGATCTGCTGGAGGGCGCGCGGGGGGAGGATCTGGTGCGCATCGGCGCCGTGTGCGAGATGATCCACATGGCGACGCTGGTGCACGATGATGTGCTCGATGAGGCGGACATCAGGCGGCGGGCGGAGACGGTGAACCGGCTGCGAGGGAACGAGACGGCGGTGATTCTCGGCGACCTGCTCATCGCATCGGCGTATCACCTGTGCTCGACGCTGCAGGATCAGTCGATCGCGCTGCTGGTGGCGGACGCGGCGCGGACGATCTGCGCCGGTGAACTGCTGCAACTGCATCACCGGGCCGACTGGTCGCTGGATGAGCCGACGTATTTCGAGATCGTGGACCGGAAGACGGCGGAGCTGGTGAGCGTGGCGTGCCGCCTCGGCGCCCGCATCGGCTGCGACGGGCGCGGCTCGGCGACTTTGCCGCGTCGTCACTCTGCTGCTTCGCCACGTTCCCCCGAAGACCGCCTCGCCGACATCGGCCGGCACCTCGGCGTCGCCTTCCAGATTCAGGACGATCTGCTCGATCTCACCGGCGCCGAGGGCGTGGTCGGCAAGAGCCTCGGCAAGGATCCGGAGAAGGGGAAGCCGACGCTGCCTGTGATTCTCTGGCTTGCCGGGGCGCGCGGCGCCGAGCGCGGAGAGCGGCTGCAGTTGCTGGAGCGCAGCGCTGCCCGGGCGCCGGGGGCCGCGGCGGAACTTGCGTCATCGCTGGAGGCGTGCGGCGCCATCGGGGCTGCGCGGGCGCGCGCGGAGGAGCTGGTCGAGAAGGCGCGGGCGCTGCTGGCGGAGGCGCCGGCTTCGCCTGCGCGGGATGTGCTGGACCTGATGGCGCGGGCGGTGGTGGAGCGGGTGTTGTAGGAAATGGATGAATGATGAGGGATGAATGATGACTCGGCCTACACGCTCCAGCAGATTGCGCGGCGGACGGGGCCGATGGCGTCGGTGATGCGGGTCTCCAGATCGCGCATGATGTCGGTGTTCCAGATGCGGGCGCGGTACTCGGCCCAGTCGTTCGGCGCGCCGTAGCCGAAGAGGGTGAGGGAGAGCCGGGCCACGCGGTGGTGGGAGGGATCGGGGCCGTCATAGCCGGGGGCCAGATCATCGATGAGATGCCAGCCCATGCGGACGAACGGCTCGCCCGGGGCGAACTGATCCCGAATCTCCTCCGGGATTTCGGCGAGCAGCGCCTGCTGGATGTTCAACGCGGGGGCGTTGAGGTCGGCGAGCAGGGCGCCGACGCCGGGGCGCATGCGGAGGAGTTTCTCGACTGCAACTGGCCTCGGCTCGTGCCGCAGGTTGGCGAGCTTCAGGCACTGGAGATCCTCGCGCAGGAGCGGCCAAGGGCTGCGCGAGATGAAGGAGGCGTGTTCGGCCCCGGTCAGCTCGATGAGCTTCGCGAAGCGGCTGCGCAGCGAACCCTTGCCGCCCCAGCGCTGGTAGAACGAGATCGTGCCGGTGATGGACATCGGGCGAATGGTGGACTGGCGTGTCGGTCAGGAGGCGCGCTCGCCCAGCAGCCGCGCGGCCTCGTCCACATCCTTGTCGCCGCGGCCGGAGAGGCAGATGATGATGGCATGGTCGCGGGGCAGTTCGCGGGCGAGCCTGGTGGCGTGGGCGATGGCGTGGGCTGATTCGAGGGCGGGCAGGATCCCTTCCGTGCGCGCAAGGAGGGTGAAGGCGTCGAGGGCCTCGGCGTCGGTGACGGAGGCGTACTCGACGCGGCCGCTGTCCTTCCAGTATGCGTGTTCGGGGCCGACGCCGGGGTAGTCGAGGCCGGCGGAGCAGGAGTGGGCGGGGGCGGTCTGGCCCTCGGCATCCTGCAGCACGTAGCTCAGCGACCCGTGGAGCACCCCCGGCTCGCCGCGGCAGAGGGGGGCGGCGTGTGCGCCCAGAGCCGGCCCGCGGCCGCCGGCTTCGACGCCGATCAGGCGGACATCGTCGTCGATGAAGGGGAAGAAGATGCCGGCAGCGTTGGAGCCGCCGCCGACGCAGGCGACGATAGCGCCCGGCTTCAGCGATGCGGCGCCGAGCTGCTCCTTCGTTTCGCGGCCGATGACGCTCTGGAAATCGCGGACGATCATGGGGAAGGGGTGGGGGCCGACGACGGAGCCGAGGATGTAGTGGGTGGTTTCGCTGGAGCCCATCCAGTCGCGCATCGCTTCGTTGGTGGCGTCCTTGAGGGTGCGGGATCCGGCATCCACTTCGATCACGCGGGCGCCGAGCAT
>CAYMJK010000364.1:0-5853 GCA_964390535.1 uncultured Phycisphaeraceae bacterium
GCAAGCCCGCCCGCGACCCGCTCCGCCTGCTCGATCCCATACGCCGTGCAGCGGCGCGAGCCGACGATGGCCACCGGATACCCGCCCTCCCCCACCGCCTCGATCCTGCCGCGGATGTAGAGAATCGGCGGCGGCGAAGGAACCTGCGCCAGCAGGGCAGGATACCTGTCGGTTCCGATCGCGACGATCTCGACGCCCGCGCGATCGATCAGCCCGAGCTCCTGCTGGAGGGCGGCCCCGGAGGCGCCCACCCCCAGCGCGATCTCGCGGGCCATCCCCTTGCCGATCCGCTTCACCTCCGCCAGGGCGCCCGGCGGCGCCCGCAGCACCGCGGCAGGGTCGCCGAACCGCTCCAGCAGCCGGTCGATGAGAATCGGCCCGAGGCCGGGAATCAGCGTCAGGCGGAGCAGGTCGCGGGTTCGATCATCCATGGGCGGCATCCCGAACATGATACATACTTCAGCCGCCCGCGCCCACTACGACCCCTCCAGCCGTCCCCGCCCGGGCGACCGGCCGTCCGGGGGCGCAAAGCCTGCCGCGGGAAGGCCCCGCGCGCCGATCATTGTCTCTGCGGGCGCCGCTGCGCTGCGCCGGCCCCGGGCGGAGGATTCATGCGACGATCAGCGATTTCATCTGCCGCAACGCGGGTCATCACGCGCGAACTGGCGCCGCGCGGCCGGAAGATCTGGCTGTCGGCTCTGTGCGCTGCTGCGCTGGTCTCGATGGTCGCGTGTGAACTCACCGACTGGCACACGCTGTCGCGCCCCCCCGAAACCGTGCGGATCCTGGCCGAGCCGGACATGCGGGTGCGCGTCCGCCGCGCGGTCGAGCAGGTCGAGATCGGCGGCGCCCGGCGGATCATGCTCAGCGCCGGCGACGAGCGGGCCCTGCTCACCGGCCCCATCGTGGTGCGCCCCGGCGCGAGCGGCATGGTCGTCATCGACGCCGCCGGCGCCACCCACAGCGTCCCGGCGTGGCGCGACCTGAATCTCACTCCGGCCGACCCGCGCCTGCCCGGCGGCGCCGCGCCCGCCCTGGAGATCGATGGCGGCCGTTTCCCGGGCGCCCTGCGCATCATCGGGGGGGCGACGCTGGATGTCATCAATCTCGTCCCGCTGGAGACCTATGTCGCCGGCGTCATCTCGAAGGAGCTCTACAGCAACTGGCCGCTGCAGACGTACTGCGCCCAGGCCGTCGCCGCACGCAGCTACGCCCTGCACGAGCGCAGCCGGGCCGCCCGCGACGGGCGGACCTATGACGTCGAAAACACGACAGCCGACCAGGTCTACGGCGGGGAGAACGCGCTCGCCGTCGCGCAGCAGGCCGTCGAGGCCACCCGCGGGCAGGTCATGATGCGCCGCGGCGAGATTCTGCGGACCTACTACAGCTCGACCTGCGGCGGGCGGGCCGGCTCGGCGGCGGACACCTGGCCGACGGGCTTCGGGTATGAATTCAACCTCGTGGACTCGATCCAGGGCCACGTGCGCCCGCACGCGTGCGAGCGCGGGGCGCTGTATCGGTGGGAAGTGCTGCGCCCGGCGCACGATGTCACCCAGCGCATCCTCGCCTGGGCGGGCGCCACGAGGCAGGATGCCGGCGCCCCCCTGCGCGGCTTCAGCGAGATCCGAGCCATCGAGGTCGATCGGCGCAACGCCACCGGGCGCCCCGCGGCGTATCGGCTGACGGACCGCTCCGGCCTGACGGCGATGATCAGCGCCGAGCAACTGCGCCTGGCGCTGAACTACGCGACCCCCGAATACCCGGCGCCGTCGCGCGAGACGCTCGTGCGCAGCGGCGACCTGGAGGCGACCTTCCGCCCCGGCGAGGTGCTCATCTCCGGGCGCGGCTTCGGCCACGGCGTCGGCCTGTGCCAGTTCTGCGCCGAGGGCTTTGCCCGCAAGGGATGGGAGTGGCGCGAGATGCTGACCACGTTCTACCCCGGCGCCGAGATCCGCCGGCTGTACTGACAAATCCAGGCAACCGATTTCACCACAGAGACACAGAGGTCACAGAGCCCAGCAGTTCCATGCCCTTCTCTTCTCTGCGGCCTCTATGTCTCTGTGGTGATCTTCGGGGTTTCAAGATCGGATAGGAAGCACCGATGTCGCAGAGCCGACATCGGTGGCACTTACCCCACCTTCTCGAGCTCCGCCTCCGCCCGATCCGCCAGTCGCCGCATCATCTCCGGCCCGAAGTCGAACTCCAGGCCCGCCGCGGCGAACAGCTCCGGCAGGGGGCGCGAGCCGCCCAGCGCCAGCGCCCGCATGTAGCCATCGATCGCGGCCGACTCCCCCTCCTCGAGGCTCCTGATCCACAGTTGCAGCGCGCCGAGCTGGGCGATGCCGTACTCGATGTAATAGAACGGATGATTGAACAGGTGCATCTGCCGCTGCCACGCCTTCTCGCGCTGTGGCGTCAGGTCGGACCAGTCCACCGCGTGGCCGAAGCGGTCATCGAGAGCCAGCCACGCGCCCGTGCGCTCGTCGCGCGTGTGCTTCGGGTTCGTGTAGATCCAGTGCTGGAAGGCGTCGATCGTTGCGATCCACGGCAGCACTGTCACCGCCTTCTCGATCTGCTCCGCCTGAGACCGGCGCAGATCGGACGGATCGCTGTAGAACGCTCCCGGCGCTCCCCAGTGCGGCATCGAGAGCAACTCCATCGCCATCGAAGCGACCTCGGCGAACTCGATCGGGCTGTGCCGGTAGTGCACCAGCGGATCGTGCTCGCTGAGCATCGAGTGAAACGCGTGCCCCGCCTCGTGCACCATCGTCGTGACATCCCGGTGCACGCCCGCCGCGTTCATGAAGATGAACGGCCGGCGCGAGCGGTCGCGCATGTACTGATACCCGCCGGGCGCCTTCCCCTTGCGCGTGTCCAGGTCCAGCAGCGCACCCCCGGCCGACCCCTGCGCTGTTGACCCGTCGCCGAGCCGGTCGAACATCTCCGCCAGGCGATCGTCCAGGTCCTGCACCGCGGCCCGCGTCTTTGCGACCAGCTCGACGCCCCCGGTGAACGGCCGCAGCGCATCGCGCCCGGACTCGTCCACCGCCAGATCCCACGGGCGCAGGCTCTGGACGCCCAGCCGCTGACGCCGACGCTCGTCCAGCCGGCGCATCAGCGGCACGATCACCTGCGCGCAGGCCTCGTGAAAGCGCTCGCAGTCGGCGGGCGTATAGTCGAACCGGCGCATGCTCTTGAACGTGTATCCGACGAAATCCTCGAAGCCGGCGTTGCGCGCGATGCGGTCGCGTCGCTCGATCATCCGGTCGTACAGGTCGTCGAGCTTCGCGGCATCCTGCAGCCGGCGGTCCGCCACCACCCGCCACGCCTCCTCGCGGGTGGCGCGGTCGGTGAACTCCTGAAAGACCGCCATCTGCGGCAGGGTCTTCTCCTCGCCGCGGAACTGCACCGTCATCGCCCCGGTGACCTGGCTGTGCTCCTGGGCGAGCTTGTCGAGTTCGGTCTCGATCGGGACATTCTCGTCGCGAAAGATCTCGACCTCGGCGGCAGTGTCGCGCTCGAGCACCTCGTAGCGCCGACGGGGGAGATCGAACCGCTTCGACAGCTCCACCTGGCGCTTGTCGAGCTCGAAGAAGCGGGGCTTCAGCTTCGGCGGGATCGTCTCGATGAATGCGAGATAGGCGTCGCGCTTGGACTCGTCACCGGTGTCGCAGCTCATCGAGATGTACAGATTCGCCTGGGTCTCGCTCCACGCCGCGGTCAGCTCGCTGCGGTCGATCAGCCACTGCTCGAAGGCTTCGGCCGAATCGACCGGCCGGTCGCGCAGGTCGTCCAGCAGCGGCTTGATGTTCTCCCAGCGGGTGGCGTCGAGCTCGGCGGGCACGAAATCAGTCGGGATCGAAACAGCCATCGGTCACTCCTTCCAGGGGCTCCGATGGTAGGGCGCAGAGAAAGCCCCGCCACAAAGGCGGGGCTCGTGGGGCTCGTGAGTTTCATTGAGGCCGCCGCCCCGCCGACTGGCCTATCGCATGAGGTCGCGCAGCAGTTTCTCCTGCTCGTCGACCCACTTCGGGAAGTCCTCCGGGTAGATGCCCATCTGGAGGAGCGAAAGGTTGGCGTTGTTGTCCACCATGCGGACGATCTTGCGCAGCTCGGTGCGGGCCCGGCCGACGAACGCCCCGCGATCCTCCCGCGGCGTGCTCTGCGCGATCTGGATTGCCTGCTGATAGCCGATCCAGTACTGGTTGAGGCGCATCAGGTCCTGGTTCGTGCGCTCGCGGAAGTCGCGCATGTAGCGCTCGGCCCGGCTCACCGGGTAGTCGACGCCATCGACCCAGTCGCCGACCCACTCGACCTCCGTGAGGCCCATCGCCTGCGCGAGTTCGTCGAGCGTGTCCGCCGTTCCCTTGGAGAAGCCGCACTCCGCGGCCGTCTCGCTGGTGAACGTCAGGATCCGGTCCTTGGTGTTCAGGACATGCTCGCCCTCGGTGTTCTGATAGAAATCGATGACCCTGCCGGTGACCGGGTCCTTGTCGTAGGAAAGCGGCGCGCCGCCGGGGCGCAGGTCGTCGGTCACCTGCATTGCCCGCATGATGTCCGGGTCGTACCCACCCTTGGCGGAGATCTTCTCCATCATGTAGATGACCTCTTCCAGCTCGCGGCCCTTCACGCCCTCGAGTGCGCCGGACCAGCCGGTGCAGGCGCCGTAGCTGCCGCGCCGCATGAAGTAGTGCTCCTCGACGACGTGCGCCGTCATCGCCGCGGCGCTGATGGCGTACTCGATCCAGGTCACCACACGGAACTTGGGCTTCAGCTCCTCTTCAATTACGTCCGACAGCCGCTGGATCTCCAGCAGGTACCCGCCGCCGGAGTTGATCCGGAGCACGACGGTGTCGACGCCTTCGGCCTCCAGCAGCGGGATGGCGTTGCGGATCGATTCGGCCGTCATGAACAGGCCGACCATGTCCTTGCCCTCTTCGCCGAGGCTGAGCACCGCGGCCCGCCTCCCGCCGCTGAAGTCGCGGCGCTGCTCGGTCGGGTTCGGGCGCGTGTCGCTCGCGGCGGTGGCCGGGGTCTGGGGGGCATCCGGCGAGGACGGGTCGGCGTCGCCGTCGCGCTCGATCGAGGCAACTTGGCCGCCGGCGAAGAACTGTGTCTGCTCGACACCGGAGACGAGCGCCTTGATCCAGACGCTCCCCTCGAACTCCCGGACGATCTCGCCCTCGACCACCGTGCCGTCGCGCAGGGTGACCTTGTCGGCCTGCGCCAGCGGCGCCAGCACGGACGCACAGACCAGCACGGCCAGGATGCCGGCGATTCGCCGCATGTGGGTTCTGATACTCATCGCGATCTCCAACTGGGTTTCGCGCCGCGCCGTGCGACGCCGGACGCGTTACTTCTTGTCCCGCAACTGCTCGAGCTTGAGCTGATTGATCAGCGTGTCGATCGTCGCCTCGGTCGCCATGTTCCCGCCGAAGGGGTAGTTCCCGGGCAGCGACTCCTTGTACCGCCGGAACATGCGCTTGATGTCCTCGAGGATGCGGATCTTCTGGCCGCGCCCCCGGCGCCGCTCGTCCCAGTCGCCGCCGACCTGAACCTCGCCGTACTCCTCGGCCATCGAGCGCATCTCGCGGACAGCTCGCTCGAGCCCGTCCGCCCAGCCCTCCATGATGCGGTCCGAGTTGCCCACGATGTTCGCCGTCCGCGACAGCCCGATCTCGAACAGGAGATCGTCCATCGTCCCAACCGTCCCTTTGGAGACGCCCAGCCGCTGGGCCAGATCCGCGTCCAGGTTCAGGAAGTCGTCCCCGAGCCCGCGGACGCGGTCGCGCAGGTCGTCCCTGAACTCGTCGTCGGTGCCATCGTCGGTGAGCAGGATCTCCCCGGGATTCT
>CAYMJK010000365.1:0-3789 GCA_964390535.1 uncultured Phycisphaeraceae bacterium
GAAGCCGACGGCCGCGGTGCTCCCGAGCGGCCGACGCCCCGAGCCCTCGATCGTCACCGCCGCGAACAGAGGCTCGCCCTCCACCGACAGCCGCTTGAGACTCAGCGCCGTTTCGTTCACCGCCTGCTGGCCGACGGCCACGCCGGTGATTTCCAGCGTGTAGCCGCGTGGCTCGTCCTTGCTCGGCTTCAGCGCCATCCGCTCCAGGGCGACGCGGGCGCCGATGCTTGCGGCGACGGCGTCGAGCAGACGCCCCCACTGGGCCCCACCCTGCAGTTCCAGCGTCAGGCGCGACTGACGCATCAGGTCTTCGCGCTCTCGCGCGAGCTGCGCATTGGCCTCCGACGCGGCCTTGACATCCCGCTCCAGGCGCACGCGCTGGGCAGCAAGATCCCGCCCCTCGGCGCCAGCCTGGTTCAGCACCGGCGCCAGCGCCAACGCGATCGAGGCGTAGACGGCGCAGGCCGAGCACCAGCGAGCCCGCCGCCCGCGCTGGCGCTGGGCCAGGCGTCTGTCGAGCGGCATGAGATTGATCTGCTCCATCGTCCTCACCTGTCCATTCGCATCGCGAGGCCGATCGCGCAGATCAACCCCGGGTCCTCGGCCGCTTCGCCGGCGGCGCCGGCAACGAGCTGCGCCGGCGCCGCCCGGCGCACTTCGGCGAGCCCATCCAGGAACTGGCCCGTGAGGGCCGCCATCGGCTCGCTTGCCCCCCCGCCGGTCAGGATCAGCCGATAGCCGCCGGTCGCCCCGAACTCCGCGGCGAAGCGCAGCGATCGCTCGACCTCCGTCGCGAGCAGTTCAGCCTGGCGACCGATGGCGGCAGAGGCGATCTCGCCGGCGGCCTCCGGGGCGGCGCCCTCGGCGAGCCGCTGCAGCAGGCGCTCGACGGATTCGGCGGGGGCGCCGAGGTGTCGGGCGATGGCATCCTCCAGCGCCTCGGCGCCCATGCCCGGCGCCGTGCGCTCATAGACGATCCGCCGGCCGTAGATGATGGTGAGCGCGCAGCGCCGCCAGCCGAGATCCGCGATCACCGTGACATCGTCCGGATCACCAAGCCACGGCGCAGCGCAGCGGGCCAGAGCCCAGGGCGCCGTATCGAGCGCGAGCGGGGTCAGGGCGCCGGCGCCGGCGTCCACCAGCTCGAGCGAATCAAGCAGTTCCTCGATGCGCGCGCGATCGGCGCCGACGATCCGCGTCGGCGTCGGCCCGGCGCCGCTGGAGGCGGCGGTCGGCCAGTAGGCGCACACCAGCGACTCGGCGCTGGTCCGTCCCACCCGGGCAAGCTCGTTGGCCGCGATCTGGGCCAACGGCGCCTTCGAGGACTTCGGCGGGAGGTCGAGGGTCGCGTCGAAGAGCAGATCCGCCGGCATCGCCGCGGCGACAGCGCGGCCCTTGAAGCCGTGGCGATAGAGGGCCGCCCCGAGCCGCCGGGCATCCTCCGCCGAAAGGATCGGTCCGGGATCCAGCCGGCTGATCGAGAGCGACGCGTCCAGCCGCAGGGCGCCCGCGCGGCGGGAGAGCTGGGCCGCCTTGATCCTGCGCGCGCCCAGATCCAGCCCGATCGGCGAGCGCTGCCCGCCGAGGGCGAGTCGCGGGATGCGGCCGGCCAGTGGGGCCACGGAGATCATGGGCCACCTCCCGCAGCGCCGACGAGGTCGAACAGGGGCAGGAACATGCTGACCGCGACGAGCGCAACGACGCCGCCCATGAACAGCAGGATGAGCGGCTCGAGCAGGCTGGTGAGCGATCGGACGATCGTCTCGTTCTCCTGATCCTTGAACGCGGCGATGTTGGTCAGGACGGCGCCGAGCTGCCCGGAGCGCTCGCCCGTGCGGATGACCTCGGCGAGGGCAGGCTCGATCAGCGCCGGGTCGCTGAAGGCGTCGCTGATCGGCTCCCCGCGGATGACGCGCTGCTCGGCCTGCGCCAGCAGATCGGCGTAGCGGCAGTTCCAGACCGATTCGCGGACCAGCCGGAGCGACTCGATGAGCGAAACATGGCTCGAAAGCAGAATGCCGAGCAAGCGCGCGATGCGGGCCGTGGCAAAGGACCGGGTGATGCGCCCGATCTGCGGCGAGGAGATCAGGGCGCTGTGCCACATGCGCCGGCCGCGCTCGGAGCGGGACCAGAGCGTCATCGTTACGATTGTCCCGACCAGGACCGCCAGCGCCAGCCACCACCACTGCCGCAGCCCGTTGCTGAGCAGCACCAGCCCCTGGGTCGTGACGGGCAGGGGCACCTGGAGCGTCTCGAAGAGCTCTGCGAAGCGAGGCAGCACGACCAGCACGAGCGTGATGAGCGCCCCGCCGGAGGCCGAGACGAGCACCGCCGGATAGATCATCGCGCCGATCACGGCGCCGCGGAGCTGCGCCTCGCGCTCCAGCGTCTGAGCGAGCCGGCTGAGCATGCCATCCAGGCTGGCGCCGGATTCGCCCGCGGCCACCAGGCTGGCGCACAGGGCGTCGAAGTGCTCCGGCGCCGAGCGCATGGCCTGGGAGAGGGCGGCCCCCTCTTCGACCCGACCGCGGACATCGCCGACCACCGCCTTCCACGACTCGTCCTGCGCCTGGCGCTCGACGGCGACGAGCGCGTCCACGACCGGGGTTCCGCTGCCAATGAGCAGCGAGAGCTGCTTCATCATCGCCGCGGTGCGCTTCAGCCGTGCGCCGCGCCCAGCGCGCATCCGCCGGCGCGGGCGCCCCGGCGTCGACGGGGCGCTGCCCCCGCCCCCACCAGCGCTGCGGATCTCCGTCGCGAAGATGTTCTGGCGCCGCAAGCTCTGGCGGGCGTCATCAGCGCTGGCGGCGTCCACCACGCCGCGCACCGGGCTGCCGGACTGGTCGTAACCCTTGTAGGAGTGCTTCACGCCGCCCTCCCGGCCGCCTCTTGCGGCGGATCGACGGGCTGAGGCGCTGCCGCCGGGGCTGCCAGCGGGAGTTCATCCATCTCGTCGAGGCGCGTGACCCGGAGCACTTCCTCCAGGCTCGTCTTGCCGGCGAGCGCGAGCATCACGCCCTCGTCGCGCAGCGAGAGAGATCCGTCGCGCCGGGCCGCCTCGCGGATCTGCTGGCTGCCGGCGCCCGTGTGGATGAGCCGGCGCACCGCAAGCGTCACTTCCATGACCTCATAGACGCCGATGCGCCCCTGGAACCCGCTGTCGTGGCACTGCTGGCAGCCGGCGCCCTTGCGGAAGCTCCGCCCCGCCATGTCTTCCAGCCCCGCATCCTGGAGCACCTGGTCGGCCGGGTAATACTTGGTGGCGCAGCGCTGGCAGATGGTCCGCACCAGCCGCTGGGCCGCCACCCCGTGCAGCGAACTCGAGAGCAGGTACGGCTCGACATCCATGTCCATCAGCCGGGCCACGGCGCCGGCGGCGTCGTTGGTGTGCAGCGTCGCCAGCACCACGTGGCCGGTGAGGGCCGCCTGCACGGCCACGCGGGCCGTCTCCTGGTCACGGATCTCCCCGACCATGATGATGTCGGGGTCCTGGCGGAGGATGCTGCGCAGAGCGCGGGCGAACGTCATCCCGATCGCCTCGTTCACCTGGATCTGGTTCACCATGTCGAGCTGATACTCGACCGGATCCTCTACCGTGATGATGTTCGTCTCCGGCCCGCGCAGGAGGTCCAGCGCCGAGTACAGCGTCGTCGTCTTGCCGCTCCCCGTCGGCCCCGTCACCAGCACCAGCCCGTGCGGACGGTCCAGGATGCGCCGGAACCGCTCCATCGCCTCCCGCCGCATCCCCAGGTCGCTCAGACGCACCTTCAGGTTCGCCTTGTCAAGCAC
>CAYMJK010000366.1:0-4439 GCA_964390535.1 uncultured Phycisphaeraceae bacterium
GCCGAGCGCGTCGTCGACACCCCCCTCGCCGAGAGCGGCATCATGGGCTCGGCCATCGGCCTCGCCATGGGCGGCATGCGCCCCATCCCGGAGATCCAGTTCGAGGGCTTCCTCGGCCCCGCCTACGACCAGCTCGTCAACCACGCCGGCCGCTACCGCACACGCACCCGCGGCGCCATCACCATCCCGATGACCGTCCGCGTACCGGTCGGCGGGGGCATCCACGCCCCCGAACTGCACTCGGACTCTCCCGGGGCGATCTACGCCCACCATCCCGGCCTCAAGGTCGTGATGCCGAGCACTCCATACGACGCCAAGGGCCTGCTCATCAGCGCCATCCGCGATCCCGACCCGGTCATCTTCTTCGAGCCCAAGCGGGTCTACCGCAGCTACCGCGAGGAGACGCCCGAGGACGAGTACACCATCCCCATCGGCGAAGCCAAGGTCGTCAGCGAAGGCTCCGACATCACCGTGGTGACGTGGGGCGCCACCCTGTTCGAGTGCCTCCGGGCGATGGACAACCTGCCTGAAGATGTCAGCATGGAGTTGATCGACCTGCGCACCATCTACCCGATCGACATGGACACAGTCGCCGCCAGCGTCGAGAAGACCGGTCGGTGCGTCATCGTCCACGAGGCGCCGAAGACCAGCGGGCTCGGCGCCGAGATCGCCGCCCGCCTGATGGAGCAGTGCTTCCTGCAACTGGAGGCGCCGGTGCAGCGCGTGACCGGCTTCGACACCGTCATGCCGTACTACAAGCTCGAGAACGCCTACCTGCCCGACGCCAGTCGCGTGCAGGAGGCGGTGACGCAGTGTCTCGCCTACTGACTGTTTTCGTACGTCTGATAGAACGAATTTCACCACAGAGGCACAGAGGGCAGAGAGAGGGGCACGGAGAGGAGTCATGGGTTGTGTCGCTTCGCTCTATTACAGGCCGGCGCCTACAGGCCGGCGCCGACCGCCGCAAGCGGCGCAGGCCCACTTCCGCCCTCTGTGATCTCTCAGTGACCTCTGTGCCTCTGTGGTAAATCCGACCGCGGCCCGTCGCCGCAACAATTGCCAGCGACTCGATCCCAGCAACACCCGACCACCTCCGAGGGAGCCGCCGATGGCCGGAAAAGTCTCCAGCGACCCGAACGTCTTCCTCCTGCCGGACATCGGCGAAGGACTCCAGGAGGCCGAATTGATCAAATGGCTCGTCTCCGAGGGCGACACCGTCGAAGAGAACCAGGCGATCGCCGAAGTTGAGACGGACAAAGCCCTCTCCGAGATCCCCAGCCCTCGCGCCGGTGTGATCGAGAAGCTGCACGGCGCCGCCGGTGACATGATCCCGGTCGGCTCGCCGCTGATCACCTACAAGGGCGACGACGCATCGGCCGCGCCGGCAAAGCCCGACAACGGCGCCGCCGCCAAGAAGCCCACCCAGCAGGCGCCGCTCGAGTCGCGCGTCGAGCCCGAGGCCGAGCCGGAGCGAGAGGACGCCGGGACCGTCGTCGGGCAGATGAGCGGCGCCCTGGCGGGCGTCTCCGCCGAGGGCGGCAAGGCGCTAGCGACCCCCGCCGTGCGCCGCCTCGCCCGCGATCTCGGCGTGGACATCAACAGCGTCCGCGGCACGGGCATCGGCGGGCGCGTGATGGAGAAGGATGTCCGCGCCGCCCAGGGGGGCGCTGGCGCGCGCGCGCCGCAGGCCCGCCGCAGCGCTCCGGCCGCCGAGTTCGAGCCCACCCGCTCCGCCCCGCCGCGTCGGGAGGTTCAGGCGATCCCCGCCGGCCAGGAGACTCAGCGCGTGCCGTTCCGCGGCGTCCGGCGCACGATCGCCGGGCGCCTGCGCCAGAGCGTGGACACCGCCGTGCACTTCACGGTGATGGATGAGGCCGACACAGGCGCCCTCGACAGCCTGCGCCGGCGGCTCGGCGCCGCCTCCGGCGAGAAGGTGAGCTTCCTCCCGTTCGTCGCCAGCGCCATCTGCCGCGCCCTCATCCGCGAGTTCCCGGAGTTCAACGCCACGGTCGATGAGCAGGGCGAAGAGGCGTCGATCGTGCGTCATCGCGCGGTCCATCTCGGGATCGCCGCCGACACCGACAGCGGGCTGATGGTCCCGGTCGTTCGCGACTGCGACGCGCTCGGCGTGCTGGAGATCGGGCGCGAGATCGCCCGCGTCGCCGCGGCCGCCCGCGATCGCTCGATCCCGCGTGAGCAGCTCACCGGCTCGACGTTCACCATCAGCAACGTCGGCAGCCACGCCGGACGCTTCGCTACCCCGATCATCAACTATCCTGAAGTGGCGATCCTCGCCGTCGGCCGGGCCCACGAGGGGATGGTGGTGAAGGACGGCTGGTTCCGCGCCGGCAAACTCCTGCCGCTGAGCCTCGCCTGCGACCACCGGGTGGTAGACGGCGCGACAGCGGCCTTGGTGCTGGCGCGGGTGATCGAACTCCTGGAGACGCCGGAGCAACTCCTGGAGCCGGCTCGTGGGGGGTGAGCCACGAGGCGGTTACCGCAGCGAGCCCAACCGCTCGTGCGGCTTCAGCCCCGTCTAATGCTGCGCATCATAATCCGCCGCGCTCATCAGCCCCTCGTACGGCCCCGGGTCCGACACCTTCAGCTTCACCAGCCACCCCTCGCCGTACGGGTCGCGGTTGAGCAGGCTCGGATCCTCCACCGCGGCAGCATTGACTTCGATGATCTCCCCCGCCAGGGCGCTGTAGATGTCGCTGGTGGTCTTCACCGACTCGACCTCCCCCACCGCCCCTCCCGCCTCGATCGACTCTCCCGGCGGCTTCATCTCCACGAACGTCACATCGGTGAGTTGATCGATGGCGAATTGCGTCAGCCCCAGCGTGAGGGTCTGCCCCTCCAGGCGGTGCCATTCGTGCGATTCGCTGTACCGGCGGTCGTCGGGTGATGCCATGTCTTGATTCCTCGATTGCTCCGCCAGGCGGGCGCCGGGCGCCGCGGCGCCGGCCGGGCGCCAGCGCGGGGCGTATGCTACCCGCCCGGGAGGCCCGGGCCACGCCCCCACGCCCCGACTGCCCGCCCTCACCCGTCCGTACTCGCCGAGGCGCCTTCATGCTGCTGATCCTCGCCGCACGCTCGGTTCGCCCCATGCTCGGCGCCAGGGGCTCGATGAAGCTGGACGACCTGCCCGCCTTCGCCAAGCAGACGCTCGGGCTCCACGGGCTGAGCCTCTCCACCGACATGCTCGCCGGCGCCGGCCGCCCGCGCCTCCGCGAGCTGCGCGACCGGGCCGACAAGGAGTCGTGCTCCATCCTCGTCCTCACCGAGCTCGAGCCGCAGCCACTCGGCGACGCCGACACTGCCGCCGCCGACGCCGCCCAGGATCGGATCCGGCGCATCCTCGAAGCGGCGGGCGAACTCGGCTGCAACTCCGCGGCCGTCCCGATCGCCGCGGAGAACAACGAGGAAGCCATCGAGCGCGTCACCGAGCGGCTCAAGCGGCTGATGCGCCTCGCCGAACAGCGCGACCTCAACCTGCTCATCAGCCCCGGAAAGGGCCTCACCGCCGATCCCGAGCGGGTGACGAATCTCATTAAGAAGGTGGGCGGCTTCCGCGTCGGCGCCATGCCGGATTTCGAGGTCGCCTCCAAAGCGGCCGATCCGGCGGCATACCTGCGCCGGCTGACCCCGTACGCCAGCGCCGTCTCCGCAGCCACGCTCGACTTCAAGCCCGTCGACCCCGGCGCCGACCCGGATGCCCCCGACACGCCCTGCGCCCACGACGCCTACGACCTGGCCGCCATGGTCGAGGCGATCGCCAGCGTGGGGTACGACGGCTCGGTGGCCATAGACTACCGGGGCAAAGGTGATGTGACCCTCGGGCTGCTTCGCAGCCGCTCCGCCCTGGAGGTCGCCATCACCGGCGAGCCCGCCATCGCCGAGATCCTCCTCGACGAGGAGGGGGATGAAGAGCAGTGACGCCCGTTGACCAGGCGCCCCCCGCGCCGATCCACGGCCGAGGACGAGTGCAGGTGATACCCGAGGGCCTGGACATCATCGTCACCATCGACGGCCCGGCCGGCACCGGCAAGAGCACGGTCGCCCGCCTCCTCGCCGCCCGGCTCGGCCTCGACTTCCTCGACACGGGCGCCATGTACCGCGCTGCCGCGGCGATCGTCCTGGACCGCGGCCTCCCCCTCGACGCCGTCGGGAGCATCGTCGAACTCGTCGCCGAGGCCGATCTCCACTTCGACTGGACCGCCGACCCGCCCGCGATCCTCGCCTGGAACCGCCCGATCGGCAAGCGGATCCGCGCGGCGGATGTCACCGGCATCGTCAGCCGCATCGCATCCTTCCCGGATCTGCGCCGCGGGATGGTGCGCAAGCAGCGCCTGATCGGCCGGCAGCACCCACGCCTCGTCACCGAGGGGCGCGACCAGGGCTCTGTGGTCTTTCCCGACGCCCTCTGCAAGTTCTACCTC
>CAYMJK010000367.1:0-3684 GCA_964390535.1 uncultured Phycisphaeraceae bacterium
CGCCATGGCCGGGGTGGCCCGGGTTGCCGAGCCAGTGGAGCCGGGTGACCAGCGGGTGGGCCGCGAGGAAGGCCGCCACGGCCGCGGCCGACCGCTGCTGGCGGTCGATCCGGATCGGCAGGGTCTTGAGCCCCCGAAGGAGCAGCCAGGCCTCCATGGGGGCAAGGGCGCTGCCTTCGGCGTTGCGGATGAAGGCAAGGCGGGCCAGGAGGTCCGGGTCTGCCGCGGCGACCACGCCGGCGGTGACGTCCCCGTGGCCGCCGAGGAACTTCGTGCCCGAGTGGATCACGAGGTCGGCGCCCAGGTCCAGCGGCCTCTGGAGGGCGGGGGACATCATCGTGTTGTCCACGGCGAGGAGGGCGCCGTGGGCGCGCGTGAGGGCGCTGACGGCCCGGATGTCGGTCGCGCGGAGGAGCGGGTTGGAGGGGGTCTCGAGGAGGACGAGCCGGGTTTGTGCGCGCAGGGCGCCGGCGACCGCCGCCGGGTCGGTCGTGTCCACGGGGTCGATCGCGACGCCGAGGGGGGCGACGAGCTGGCGCAGCAGCCGGTCGGTTCCGCCGTAGATGTCCTCGCCGACGAGGATGCGCTCGCCGGGTCTGACGAGGCGGACGACCGCGGCGATCGCGGCCATGCCGCTGGCGAAGGCGAGGGCGCCGGGCGCGTTCTCGGCGTCGGCGAGGGCGGTTTCCAGCACGCGCCGGGTGGGGTTGTCGGTGCGGGAGTAGTCGAAGGCGCCAAAGCGATCCGGGTCATCCTGCTCGAAGGTGGCGGTCTGGTAGATCGGGGCGGCGGTGGCGCGGTGGGGATCGCTGGGATCGCGCGCGGTGGTGATGAGGCGGGTGCTGAGGTTCACAAGGCCACCTCCTGGAGTTCCCGGGCGAGCCGCTGCGTGGCGGGTGTCTCCCGGGTGGCCCGCCGCTCCGCGGCGGCCGGAACGCGTCTGGGCTCGTTCGCCGCAGACGCTGCCACTGCCGCGAGATCCAGCAGATCTGCAAACACGGCAGCGGTCGTCGGCCAGCGGCCGGCGCCGACGCCCCGGGCGGAGCGGGTCGAGCCGTCGGTGAGCGTGACCGTCAGGGCGTTGCCGGCGCCGGCGACCGAGCCGAGCGGCGTGTTGGGATCGAGGGCGCGGAGGGTGGTCGCGGCGACGATGCGGCCGGCCTCGGGCCAGGCCTCGGCGACGAGGCGGACGCTTCGGCCGGCATCCCGCTCGGCGCGGATCCATCGCTCGTCCACGCCGGCGAGGCCCGTGCGCCGGGCGAAGACGATGCGGGCGCCGGGGCCCCAGGCGCGGCGGGCGAGAATCGCGATCTTGTGCCGCAGGTCCTCGCCGGTGAGATCGAGCGACGGGTCGGCCTCGGCGTAGCCACGGCGCTGGGCCTCGGCGATGGCGGCGGCGGTGTCGCAGCCGCGGGCGATCTCATCGAGGATGAAGCTGGTCGTGCCGTTGAGGGCGCCTTCGATGCGGGCGATGTCACCTTCGCGCCGGGCGGAATCGATGAGTTCGATCGCGGGCGTCGAGCCGCCGACGGCGCCGGAGAAGAGCAGGCGGGCGCCGGCAGCGCGGGCGATGGCGTCAAGATCCGAGCCTTGGCGCGCGATCAGGGCCTTGTTGGCCGTGACGACGTGCCGGCCGCGGCGAAGGGCGCGTTCGATGAGGCTGGCGGCGGGCTCGAGGCCGCCGATGAGTTCGACCACGATGTCGCTGTCGCGCTCCAGCGCGTCCCACGGATCGGCGACGAGCAACTCCGGCGGGATGCCGCCGGCGCTGCGCTCCGGCCGGCGCACGGCAACGGCGACGATTTCGAATAGATCCGGGCGCGCCAGAAGACGCTCGTGCACGCCCGTCCCGACGACGCCTCGTCCGAGCAGCGCCACCCGCAGTGGGCGGGGCGCCCGGCGGCGCGGCGCCGGCTGATCCGGCCCGGGGCCGACAATTGTGGCCGGCGCGGGGGCGCAACTGGTGACTTCGACTTCGACCGCAGCACGGGCGGCGAGGCGGAGGGCCTTGGGCTGCACGAGCACCCCGGCGATGCGCTCGGCTCGCTGCCACGAGAGCCGCTGGTAGCGCGTGGCGCCGGTGGTGGCGTTGGGATCGGCCGAGTACACGCCGTCGACATCCTTGATGAGGGCGCACGCGGCGCCGAACTCTGCCGCGAGGAAGACGGCGGTGAGATCCGACCCGCCTCGCCCGAGGAGGGAGAGCCGGCCGGTCGCCTCGTCCACGCCGACGAAGCCGGGGGCGACGATCACCGGCGTGCGCGCAAAGGCGACATCCAGCGCAGCTCGATCGAGGGCCACAGGCTCGGCGTCGCAGAGCGGGCCGCGCGTGCGGATGCCGAGGGCCCGGGCGTCGAGGGTTTCGCACGGAATCCCGGCGCGTTCCAGGGCGAGGCCGAGCAGGCCGGCGCTTGCCGCCTCACCGGTGGCGAGCAGCGCGGCGAGCGAACCGGACCCCTGATCCGGCGCCCACGCGCTGGCGCGGGCCAGCAATTGGTCGGTGGTGTTTCCGATGGCGCTGACGACCGCGAGGATGCGCTCGCCTCGGCGGAAACGGCGGTAGATGTCATCGACAGCGCGGCTGAGGTCGGCGTCGGCGCCGAGGGCGGAGCTGCCGAATTTGAGGACTGTGGTTGGCATGGTGAGTCTCCTGTCTGAGTTTGAGTGTGTTTGGGTTTGGTGTGGGCGCGGTGATGGCGCTCGCCGGGCGCGGGTTGTTTGCACGCCTTGGTTCGGGATGACCGGGCGCCTCGGCACGGGCAGGGATGCCCGTGCTACGACACGGGCTGGAAGCCCGTGCTCCAACGAAAAACGCCGCCCCGGGCGGCGGCGATTCCTCGTTCTGCTGTGGCTGGGATCGGCTTAGCGGCCGACAGCCATGGCGAACGCGGACCTCCGCCCGGGGCCGGGCATGGTCATACGCATTCGCATCGTGGCTCGCTCTGCGGTCATTACAAGCAGCATACCCGGATTCCGGGCCACGTCAACCGCTTCAAGGAAAGCTCATGCTGCCGCGGCGAGCGGCTGGGCCATGCCGGCCACCGCGTCCACCACGACCGGGTCGAACTGCGCGCCGCTGGAGATCCGCAGTTCGATCACCGCTTCGGTCACCGGGCGCTGGGCCGCGTAGGTGCGCTGCGAGGTCATGGCGACGAGGGCGTCGGCGACGGCGATGATGCGCGCCAGCGTTCCCGGCCGTGCCCAGGCGACGCCGGCGTCGGCGTAGGTCGTGTGGTGATCGCGGATCGCCTCCTGCACCTGGGGCGGCGCCCCGCGGCGCGCCGCCGCGGCGGCGCCGATGGCGGCGTGCGTGTCCATGATCTCCCGCTCATCGCTGGTGAGCGGGCGGGCGGCGGCGAGGATCGCCTCCGGGATGGCGCACTTGCCGATGTCGTGAAGCAGCCCCGCCTCGCGCAGCCAGCCGATGCGCTCCTCTCTCAGCCGGAGGCGGCGGCCAATGCGTTCGGCGGCGCGGGCGACCATGCGGCCGTGGTCGATCACGTGCTCACGCTGCGTCGGGCCGAGGCTCGACTCGAGCCGCTGGATGAGCGCCTGCACGGCGCGCTCGTCGGCAGCGCGGCCGGCGCCCCCCGCACGCGGAGGCCCGGCTGCGCCCGCCGCGGCCGCCTCCTCGAGCAGGCGGCGCGTCGCAGCGCGAACCTGCTCCCACATCAGATCTGTACT
>CAYMJK010000368.1:0-3598 GCA_964390535.1 uncultured Phycisphaeraceae bacterium
GGGGACCGACCTCCCGCCCGTCTTTACGGTCGGGCACTCGACGCGGACGATCGAGGCGTTTGTCGAGCTGCTCCGCGCCGGCCGCGTCGACATGGTCGTCGACATTCGCAGCCTCCCGCGCTCGCGCACCAATCCCCAATACAATCTGGACGTTCTCCCGGAGCAGCTTTGCGGCTGGCAGATCGGACATACGCAAATCCGCGAGCTCGGCGGCCTCCGCATGAAGTCGCGCGACGTGGCGCCCCACGTGAACGGCTTCTGGCAGAACCAGAGCTTCCACAATTATGCGGATTACGCGCTTTCGGCCGAATTCGAGCAAGGCCTCGACCGGCTGGTGGATCTGAGCCGCACCCGCCGCTGCGCCATCATGTGCTCGGAAGCGGTCTGGTGGCGCTGTCATCGCCGGATTGTCGCCGATTACCTCCTGCTGGCCGGACGTTCGGTTCACCATCTGATGGGGGAGGGACGGGTCGAGCCGGCGCGAATGACGGCCGCCGCCCGGCCGCACGGAAGCAAGCTCGCCTACCCCGCCGCGGCGCCCGCTACCGGGGACTGATCGCTGCGCCGCCGATCCTTCGGCGGCCGGGCTTTCTCGCGCTTTCCGCAGTTTCCTCGGGAGCGTGAACGGTCCAACCACCGAGCTGGAGCAGGCGGTTGGCTATTTCATATCCAGGGACGGTCAGCATGAAGGAGGCCCGCTTCGCCTGGACGAATCTTGAGCCCGCGCAGCATGCTCTCGCTCAAGGGTGCAACGATCTGTGCCGTGATTCTAGATCCATGCGGACTGAAGGCCTCCGCCATCCGCAATGCCTCCTGCTGATCCTCATGCCATACCGCGAACAGCGCCTGATGCGTCGGGAGCCCCGCGTCTCCCTCGTAGGGCTTGGCGACCAACCATCCGCTCATCGCTGATTCTCCGCGGCCGGCCTGCTCAGCGCCTGCTCCGCGCACGAATGGCGCGAGCAGGAGAGGGGCCGGCCAAGCTAACGATCCCGGGCCAGGAGGGTTCAACGCGTCCGATGCTCGGCCCGTGCTTCGAGCCTGGGGGAGGCGGAGCCAGGACCGGCGGGCGGCGATGGGGCGCATTCTCTTCAGGGAACCGGAGGGCGTGGCCTCATCAGCAATCTTCGGTGTCGCTCCCTTCGGCCGGTCGCGCGACAGGAAGGTTCCACCCGCGTCGGATCGCAACCAGGCGAAGTCCGAAGCAGAGCGCGGCGGCTGCGATCGCGGTGGGGATCACCGGCCAGGCCAGCAGGTGACCGACGACAACCAGCGCCGCCCCGGCCAGCGCGGCGACGGCATAAAGATCCCTCTGGAGCACGGCGGGCGTCCTTGCGACGAGCAGATCGCGCGCGATTCCTCCGCCGATACCGGTCAGCATGCCCAGCAGCGCCGCCATCATCGGGTTCAGCCCGAAGGCGAGAGCCTTCTCGGCGCCGGCGACCGCGAAGAGCGCCAGACCGGCCGCGTCGAAGATCAGGATGGCGGTGCGCAGGCGGGATATCGGCGAGTACCAGAAGAAGATCGCGACCCCCGCCGCCATCGCGACCGCGAAATAGCGCCAGTCGCTGATCGCGGCGGGCGGCAGCGCGCCGATCAACAGGTCCCGAGTGATCCCGCCGGCGCTCGAGGCGACGAAGGACAATGCCAGCACGCCGAACAGGTCGAGCCTGCGCCTCACGCCGACCATCGCCCCGCTGATCGCGAAGACGAAGGCGCCGGCGAGGTCGAGCGCCAGCAGGAGGTCCCGGACCATCCCTTGGTCAAGAATCGGGCCCGGCTGCGTCACGAATCCGCCCGCGACGCAGGAGTGGGCATCGGGACATCCCGCCGCAAGCCGCCGCTGGACATAAGCACCCGCTACGACATGGGATTGGCGGGAGGAGGCGGATCGGGCGGGAGCGGGATCCACTCCTCATTGTCGAGATCCGGCAGCTTCATGCGGCCGGCGCGCCAGTCCGCCTTGGCCTGCTCGATCCGCTCGCTCGAAGAGGAGACGAAATTCCACTCGATGAAGCGCGGTCCCAGCGGCTCGCCGCCGAGCGCCATCACCACCGCGCCATCCTCGGCGGCGAAGTCCGCGGTTCGACCGGGCGCCAGGACAGCCATCTGGCCGTCGACCAGCCGCTCGTCGCCCAGACGGATCGCTCCCGAGGCCACGTAAAGGGCGCGCTCTTCATATTCGGCGGGAAGCGACGCCCGAGCGCCCGGCTCGAGCTCCCAATGCAGGTAGAATAAAGGCGAATCGGTCTTGACCCGCGCCTTGAGCCCGAGCGCCTCGCCTGCGATCAACCTGCCTCTTGCGCCGCCCTCCTCGAACATTGGGAGATCCGCGCTCTCATGGTGGGCGAAGCTCGGATCGCTTTCCTCAACCTCCTCCGGCATCGCCACCCAGGCCTGGATGCCGTCCATCCGACCGCCTTCGCGGCGCGCCCGCTCGAACCGCTCCGAATGGGTGATGCCGCGTCCGGCCGTCATCCAGTTGACCTCGCCGGGCAGGATCGGCTGCTCCGACCCGACGCTGTCGCGGTGCATGATCTCGCCCTCGAACAGATAGGTGACGGTCGAGAGGCCGATATGCGGATGGGGGCGGACGTCGACGTCCCGCGAAATCCCCGGCGGGAACTCGGCCGGTCCCATATGATCGAAGAAGATGAACGGCCCGACCATTCGGCGTTTCGCGAATGGGAGCACCCTGCCGACATCGAAGCCCCCGAGGCTTCGCCGCCGCTGTTCGATGACAAGTTCGATCATGCATCCTCCGATGGTTCTGCGTCGATATTCATGCAGCGATCTCCAGCTTCAACGTCCGCAGGCGAAGCGCGTTCGCGATTACCGAAACGGAGGAGAGGCTCATCGCCAGCGCCGCCAGCATCGGGCTCAGCAGCATGCCGATGACCGGATAGAGCACACCGGCGGCGATCGGTATCCCGAGAGCATTGTAGCCGAACGCGAACCACAGATTCTGACGGATATTGGTGGTGACGGCTCTTGAGAGGCGCCTTGCGCGGACGAGGCCGGTCAGGTCGCCCTTGACCAGCGTCACCCCGGCGCTCTCCACGGCGACGTCCGCACCGGTTCCCATAGCGATGCCGATGTCGGCCCGCGCCAGCGCCGGAGCATCGTTCACGCCGTCGCCGACCATGGCCACCCGGGTGCCGCCGTCCTGGAGCCTCGCCACCACATCCGCCTTCTGCGCCGGCAGCACTTCGGCGAACACCTCGTCGATGCCAACTTGCGCAGCCACCCAATTGCCGACCTCGTGCGAGTCGCCGGTGAGCATCGCGACCCGGATGCCCCGGTTCTTCAGCAGCGCGATCGCGTCAGCGGATTCGACGCGGATGACGTCGGCCACCGCGACCAGGCCCACCACGGTGTCGCCATCGAGCACGTAGACGACCGTCTTGCCGTCGCCGGTGTGTTCACGAGTGGCGTGCACGAGCTCGCTCCCGATGGTGATGCCCCGCTCGTTGACCAGGCGCGCGCTGGCGACGGTGACCGGCCGTCCGTCGACGACCGCCTCGACACCGCGGCCCGCGAGGGACTGGAACTTCGTCGCCCGCACGCTTGCCAGTTCGCGCTCCCGAGCGGCGGCCAC
>CAYMJK010000369.1:0-9755 GCA_964390535.1 uncultured Phycisphaeraceae bacterium
GCAGCGCGTCGCCTCCACCCTCACCGATGTCGGAACCACCCTCTCGGCCCTGGCCAGCGCCACCGAGAGCGTCGGCGCCGCGCTCAACGCGCTCCAGGAACGCGAGGCCCGCCGCGACACCCAACTCGCCGGCCTCCTCACCCGCAGCCACCGCTGGATGATCGCCATCACCGCCATGGTCGGCGTCGCCACCGCCACCGGCCTCATCCTCGCCGCCATCCTCGCCGGCTGAGGCCGCTGGACCCCTACCCACCCGGCGCGCTCGCCCCACAGCGCACGCGCCCTTTCCGCTCGCCTCAAAAAAGACAAACCGGCGCCGTGTTGGAACACGACGCCGGCGCCCTCCCTTTCTCGGCCTTGCCCGCGGGATCCGGGAGCATCCGGCGGGGCGGTTCTTGGAATCAGCGCTCAGCGCTGATCGGCGCGGGCGATCTCCGCCTCGTCCGCATCCATCACTCCCGCCTCATCGGCAGGCTCGGCGGGCGCCGCCTCCGGCGCGCTCGCCTGGTCAACCTCGCGCTGCTGGCGTGCCGCCGCGGCCAGTCGCTCACGCCGCGCCTCGATCCGGGCGAGGGCGTCGCGGACTGCCTGACCTTCGGCCTCATCGGCCTCGACGCGGAAGTTCCCGCCGCCGCTGGATCCGGCCGGCATGCGGATGGTCGCTCTGGGCACAGGAAGCTCGGCGCTGCCGCCGGCGCCGTCGCGCGGCGGATTGACGAACGTCGCGACGCCGCCGACCCAGCCGTTCTCGCGCAGCCAGCGGTGGCGGGCCCGCTCCAGCCGTTCCTGCGTCTTCGTGATGGCGCGGGTCGCCGGGTTCGTGCCGAGGTACGGCCCGTCATTGGCGCCGAACTCCCGGAAGTCGCGGTAGATCGGCCCATCCTGGCGGACCCAAGGGTTGATCACGACGTTCACGCGCGGCTGCCAGGGCGTCAGGCCGCGGATCTGCACCACGGCCAGCTCCGGCCGCTCGCGGACCACCGCGTCGCCGCGCAGGTAGCTGTTCACGTGCGTCGTGACGCCCGCATCGTCATCATCGGGCGCGATCCGCGCTGCGGCGGTGATGTACGACGGCTGGATGGTGACGGTGTGCGGAGGCAGCGGCTGCTGCTCATACTGGGCCCCGGCGCTGATCGCCGCGGCAGCAAGGGCGGAAACGATGGCTCCCATGTCTTTGATCCTTCCTCAGTCGGGCCGGATGCGGGCCAGAAGGGCGCCGCGACCCGCCTTTACCATGCGCGGGAAGTCCAGTGTTTCAAGTGGCTTGCGCGCTTTGAGGCGGGTTTTTGCCGATCGCGCCGGGGGCGCGGGGGGCTATCGGACGATGGGGATCGCCGCGGGGGAGGTCAGCCACTCGTAGCCGTCGAGGAGGGAGGCGACGTGGACGCTGGCGCGGCGCTCGGTCCCGACGAACTGGCGGGCCCGCTCGCCGAGGGTGGCCGCGGCCTCGGGGGAAGCCAGCAGCGGGGCGAGGGCGTCGGCCCAGAGGTCACTGGCGGGCTCCTTGACGAGCGCGCAGGTGCGGCCGTCGATGAGGGAACTCACGTAGGGGTCGGCGAGGGCGACAACCGCCATGCTGGAGGCCATGGCGTCCAGCGCGATGGAGCGCTGCTCGCCGAGAGCCTCGGGCAGGAGGAGGAGATCGCCGCGGAGGATGGGCTCGCGCCGGCCCTCGAGGTTCGGCGTGAGGGTGAAGCGCTGCAGGAACTTGTGCTCGCGGGCCATGGCGGCGGCGCCGCAGCGGCGGCCGGCCTCGGCGTCCATGAAGATCATGGCGTTGTGGGTCTCGGCGAGGCGGCCGATGGCGGCCATGCACTCGGCGACAGCGCCCTTGTCCTCGCCGCGGCCGGCGATCATGATGGCGCAGGCGCGGTCGGGGTTGCGTGGGGCCCGCGGCTCGCGCGGGCAGTGCACGCCCCAGGGGACGACGCGGACGAGGCGGCCGGGGGCTGCGCGGGTGAGGATGCGCTCGATGGTCCTGTCGGGCGTGAAGACGGCGGGAAGCCCGTGGCGGCCGACGCGCGAGATGGAGGCGAGCCGATCGACGAGGGCGGCCCGCCAGACCTCGACGACGAGGGGAATATCGGCCTGGCGCGCGATCTCGGCGCTGATGGACCACGCGTCGCGCCCGAAGGCGTGCACGATGTCGACGCGTGCGGCGCCCCCCTCGCCGAAGACGGGCTGGGCGAGCGCGGCATCCAGCGCGGCGCCGGCGCGCACGCCGAGGCTGGGGAAGGGGCCGCGCGGGCGATAGGTGATGGCGCGGACGAAGGCCTCGTCGGGAAGGGGCCCGGCGGCATCGTGCGGCAGGGCGCGCAGGACGCGGACACCCTCATCGGCAAGGCCGACCTCGATGCGCGCGAGCATCGCCTGCTCGCGAACGGCGAAGAGGCGATCGGCGACGAGGAGGGCGGTGAGCATCAGGCGTGCGTGGCAGAGTGGTACAGTGGCAAAGTGGCAAAGTGAAGCGCGGGCGCGGCCAATCGCTGCGGGCGCCGGATTCGTCGCACTTTGCCACTTTGACACTCTGTCACTCTGCCACTTCCTTTCAGGCGACTTCGGCGGCTTTGCGGTCGGTGCGGTAGTTCATGTCGGGGGGGCGGCTCTCGTGGTCGCGGACGGCGGCGGTGCGCCAGACGCCGACCCAGTGCTCGGGCTTGACCTCCTGCAGGTAGTAGTCGCCGGCGGGGCCTTCGCGCGGGGTGAGATCCTTCGGCGGGTTGTGCCAGGGCCACCACGGGCGGACGCCGCCCTCGGCGCCGGGGAGCTTCTCGAACTCGGCGGGGTTGTCCACGATCTGGTTGATGGTGACGAGGCGGTCGTGGCGCGAGCCGATCTTCGGGATGCTGGCGAGCAGGCCGCGGGTGTAGGGGTGCATCGGGTGATCGAAGACTTCGTAGACCGTGCCGTACTCGACGACGCGGCCGGCGTACATGACGCAGACGACATCGGCGTTCTCGGCGACGACGCCGAGATCATGGGTGATGAGCATGACGGCCATGTTGCGCTGGCGCTTCAATTCGTCGAGGAGTTCGAGGATCTGGGCCTGGATGGTGACATCCAGTGCGGTGGTGGGCTCGTCGGCGAGGAGGAGCCGGGGGCGGCAGGCGAGAGCCATGGCGATCATGACGCGCTGGCGCATGCCGCCGGAGAACTGGTGCGGATAAGCCTTGATGCGCTTCTCGGGCTCGGGGATTCCGACATCGTTCATCGCTTCGAGAGCGATGGCCTCGGCCTGACGGGTCGAGACATCCTGGTGGAGCATGATGGCTTCGAGGATCTGGTCGCCGACGGTGTAGACGGGGTTGAGGCTGGTCATCGGCTCCTGGAAGATCATGGCGATGTCGTCGCCGCGGACATCGCGCATCTCGCGCTCGGTGAGGCGCAGGAGGTCGGTAAAATCGCCGCGCTCGCGCCGGAACATGGCCTGGCCCCGATCGAAGCGGCCGGGTGGGCGCGGGATGAGCTGCATGGCGCTCATGGCGGTAACGCTCTTGCCGCAGCCGGACTCCCCCACCACCGCGAGGGTCTGTCGCTCGTAGATGCTCATGCGGACACCATCGACGGCCTGGATGCGCGGGCCGGAGCCGTTGTCGAAGCTGACGGCGAGATCGACGATGCGGATGAGGGGCTCTTCTTTTTGCGGCTCGGGGGTCATGCGGGCTCCGGGCGGGCGGAAGTGGCGAAGTGGAGAACAAGCGAAGGCAGAACGCAGAGAACGCAGAGCAAGCGCAGAGGGCCGCAGAGGGGGACCTGGGTGGGGCCAGGGCGCTCAGTTGCCGAAACCTGAGGCGGGCGCCGCAGCAACCGCTTTGCCACTCTGCCACTTTGCCACGCTGCCAGTGCCATGCTCATACTCTCGCCTTCTTCAATTTCGGATCGATGGCGTCGCGGAGGGCTTCGCCGATGAGGTTGTACGAGAGGACGGTGAGGAAGATGGCGGCGCCGGGGAAGACGGCGAGCCACCAGACGAAGGCGCCGACCTGGTTGGTGGCGTCGGCGAGGAGGCGGCCCCAGCTCGGCTGGTTGGCAGGGCCGAAGCCGAGGAAGCTGATGATGGCCTCGATGAGGATGGCCGCGGCGATGAGGAAGGACGCGTCGACGAGGACCGGGGTGACGCCGTTGGGGAGCATGTGCTTGAAGAGGACCGAGCGCAGGGGGAGGCCCACAGCGCGGGCGCTCTGCACGAAATCCTGGCCGCGGAGCTTGAAGAACTCCGCGCGCACGAATCGCGCAGCGCTGGTCCAACTGAAGCCGCCGATGATCGCCATCATGACATAGGTGTTGCGCGGGAGCACCGCGGCGGCGATGATCATGACGAAGAGGACCGGGACGGCCATGAAGACCTCGACGACGCGGTAGAGCAGCATGTCGACCCACCCGCCGAAGTAACCCATGAGCGCGCCCATCGTGACGCCGATGACGACGGCGATGCCGGTGGAGACGAGGCCGATGGAGATGGAGAGGCGGCAGGCGTGGAGCAACTGCGCGAGCATGTCCTGGCCGAGGGAGTCGGTGCCGAGGAGGAAGTCGGGGGCGCGGCGGCGCTGAAGCCAGTCGATGACACCCGCCGCGGACTCCAGTTCGCCGGCGGCGCCGGCGGCCCGGAGATCGGCGATGACGGCGGCGGGCGCCTCGGGAAGCTCGCGGGCGGCGGACTGGATGGCGCCGGCGGTAACCTCGATCAGTTGCTCGTCGACCTCGATCTCGGAGAGGGCGACGCCGGCGGCGCCGCGGTTGGCGCTCCAGCGCGGGTCGTCGGTGAAGCCGCCGATGCGGCGCTCGATGGCGAGCTGCTCGATGAGATTGTCGATGACGGCGGTGTAGGGGGAGGCGCCGGGCGCCTTGAGCCCGAGCGCGGTGGAGCCCTGGCGCGGGGAGAAGGGGATGAGGGTGAAGGTGGCCTCGGCCTCGCCGCTGGCGACGCGGGCGCGGTAGTTGAAGGCCTCCAGCGGCGTCTGCCAGGCGATGGTGGTGATGGTGGCGCAGGCCGCGCCGAGGGCGAGCACGGTGGCAGCGCGCCGGGCGATGGAGCGGATGGGGTGGAGGAAGAGGAGCGGGACGGAGCAGACGAGGGCGATGATGGCGCTGGCGACGGGGCGGAAGGCGGCGCTCTGCTCGAGCTCGCGCATGCGGTCGCTGACATCGACGCCGCGGAACTGCGATGCGACGACGGTGGCGATCAGGGCGATGAGACCGGCCTGCATGGCGGAGATGATGAGGATGACCAGGCGGGTCGAGCGGGCGGGGCCGCGCGGCCAGAGCATCCAGGCGAGCCCGGCGATGGCGCCGAGGGCGAGCATGATGTCGATGGCGGAGAGCCCGCCGAGCAGAGGTGAGAGGGGCGTCTGTTCGTCATCATCGCGCAGCAGGAGGGGTCGGCCGTTGGCGATGAAGGGGGCGAAGACGGCGAAGAAGCCGACGATGGAGATCCAGACGAGCCCGGCAACGGCGCCGCGACGGCGGAGCACCTGCTCCCAGGCGTCGGCCCAGAAGCCACTGGCGGGGCGATGGCCGATGCCCTGCATGAGATGCACGCCGGTGACGCGATCGAGGGGGGCTGGATCGCCGCCGGCGCCTGCGGGTGTGGGCACACCGGCGTCGGAGGCGGCGCGGACGGATTCGGGCTGGCTGGGGGAGTCGGCCATCAGTCGTAGGTGATCCTCGGGTCGGCCAGGGCGTACAGGATGTCGGCGAGCAGCAGGGCGAGCATGTTGACCAGGCCGATCATGAGGACGTTGGCCAGCAGCAGCTCGCGGTCGCGGAGGAAGATGGCGTCGATGACCATGCTCCCCATGCCGGGAATGGTGAAGATGCGCTCAACGACGACGGAGCCGGCGAGCATGGTGGGAAAGATGGTGACGAAGAGCGTGATCAGCGGGAGGAGGCTGTTGCGGAAGACATGGCGGAAGACGATGTCGCGCCCGGGGACGCCCTTGGCCTTGGCGGTGCGCACGTAGTCGGCGCTGAAGTTGTCAAGCATGGCAGCGCGCGTCTGCTTGCTGAGCACGGCGAAGCCGGCGTACACCAGGCACGCCACCGGCAGGCAGATGTGCCAGAGCGTGTCGAGTACGTATCCGCGATGCCAGCCGGTCTCGGTGCGCGTGGGGAGGAAGGTGAACGCCTGCGCATCCGAATCATGCAGCCCCGCGACCGGAAAGGCCCCGAGATAGCGATCATTGGCGAGAAACCCGACCGCAAGCACACCCGCCCAGACGATCGGCACCGACCACAGCGCGACGAAGGTGGCGCCGGAGGCGATGTCGAAGAGGCTCCCCTGGCGCGTCGCCGCGAGCATGCCGGAGGGAATTGCGATGATGTAGATGATGGGGAAGGCGATCAGGTTGAGCAGGAGCGTAACCGGGAGCGCGCGCGCAATCAGGCCGCTCACCGGCTCACCGCGGCTGAATGACATGCCCAGGTCCGGCCAGTCGAGGGCGACCGCCCCCGGGATGATCGGGACGCCGGATTGCTCGAACGGCTTTGCCGCGAAGATGCCGGCGAGCGTGGCCCGGCTCGCGGCGGCCTCGGCGTGGGCCTCGATCAGGGCGTCGCCCTCGGCCTTCAGCTCGTCCCACATCGGGTGGGAGGGGTCCGGCTCCATGCCGCGGATTCGGCCGGGTTTGACCTTGCCGTCGGCGGCGACGAGTTCGGGTCGGCCGATGTCGCGGAAGTACTCGCCGAGCAGGAGGCTGACCGCGATGCCCTGGGCGATGTAGCCGTTGCGAGCGCGGGCGTACTCGGCCTCGGCTCTGCGATAGATGGTGGACTTGTCGGCGGCGGTGGCGCCCGGCGGGAAGGCAAAGGCTTCGGGCTCGGGCGCCGGGGGGAGCTCGTCGGTGAACCATCGCCACTGGAGGGGCGGTTTGACCGCCTTCGGCGGACGCAGGCGGACGCCGCCGGGGCCGACCTGGTCGCGCTGGCCGAATCGGACGGGGCTGACGCGGGCGAGCCATCGCAGGTACTGCATGGCGGCGGGGGCATCGAGCCCGTAGCGATCCTCGAGGTAGGCCTGCTGGGCGGCGCGGTTGGAGGAGTCGAGCTGGCCACCGCCGGAGACGCGGAGCGCGGCGCCGATGCCGCCGGGGCTGAGGGCGACGAGCATGAATATGAGAAAGGTCATCCCGATCAGGGTCGGGACCATCAGCAGCAGTCGTCGTGCGAGATAGGCGCCCATCGCGAGTTCGGCTCCGGCAGGATCAGTTGAGGGCCGGCAGCGACTCGGAGATCCACAGTTCGGGGTACTCCATACCGGCGGGGTACTCCTGCATGTTGCGGGTGCGCTTCGTGGTGAAGCGGAGCCATGGCTGCTCGAAGAGGAAGGTGTACGGCTGCTCCTCGTGGAAGACGCGGTGCAACTGGCGCCAGACCTGCATGCGCTCGTCGAAGTCGAGCGTGGCGCGGCCGAGCTCGATCAGCCGATCGGCCTCGGAGCTGGCCCACTGGATGAAGTTGTCGCCCTGGTTCTGGATGGAGTTGCTGTGCCAGATCTGGTTCGGGTCGCTCTCGGGGGCGGAGGCGCTCCAGGCGAAGGTGATGGCGTCGAAGTCGCGGGCATCGAGGATGGAGCTGAGGATGGACCAGTCGATCGGGCGGAGCGTGCAGCGGATGCCGACATCGGCGCAGACGCTCTGGAGATAGGTGACGATCTTCAGGGTGCCCTCGCTCCCCTGGCCGAAGGTGATCTCGAACTCGAACTCGTCGCCGCGGGCGTTCTCGAGCACGCCGTCGCCGTCGGTGTCGGTCCAGCCGGCGTCGGCGAGGAGCTCGGCAGCGCGCTCGGGGTCGTGCGGCCAGGGCTCGATTGCGGGGTCGGCCTGGGGGGTGGAGCTGAGGAAGGGGCCGGTGGCGGGGCGGGCGAGGCCCTTGTAGACATCGCGGAGGATGCGATCGCGATCGATGAGGTGGCTCATGGCGAGGCGGACGCGCTGGTCGCTGAAGGGCGTCAGCTCGCGGTCATTGCGCGGGCCGCACTGCCAGGCGATGAAGGAGTATCCGCCGCGCATATTGAACCACATGTGCGGATCGTGCTCGCTGGTGAAGCTGTCATCACTGGCCTTGATGACATACTGCTCGGAGCTGGGGCGCATCATGTCGCCCTCGCCGTTGGTGTAGGCGGTGAGGCGGGCGAGGCCATCGCTGATCGCCTTGAAGCGCAGGCCATCGAGGGCAGGGCGCGGGCCCCAGTAGAGCTCGTTGCGCACCAGGCGGATGTCCGACGGCGGTGTCCACTGGTTGTCGGGATCCATCCGCTCGAGCTTGAAGGGGCCGGAGCCGACCAGCAGCGCCGAGGACTGGTTGAAGCGGGCAACGGATCCCAGCAGCGGCTCGTAGACCGCCTTGGGCAGCACCTTGAAGCCGAAAGCGAGGTCGAGATTGTCGAAGCGCGGCTCCTTGAAGGTGAACTCGACGACCTTCTCCCCGAGCACCTCGATGGATGCGATGGAGTTGTAGACGGAGCGGAAGCGCTCGGCCTCGACCTGCGTGTTGAAAAGCAGGTCATCGTGGGTCCAGCGGACATCCTCGGCAGTGACGGGATCGCCGGTGCTGAAGCGGGCGTCGTCGCGGATCTTGACGCGCAGCCACATGCCATCCGGGTCGTATTGCCAGGCCTCGGCGAGGCGGCCGCGCATCTTCAACGAGATCGGGTCGTACCAGCCGAGGCTCTCGCAGACCTGATCGACGATCCGCCGGCCGTAGACGTCGGCATAGAGGTAGGGCGTGAGCTTCGGCGGCTGGCCCTCGAAGATCTCGGTGAAGACGCCGCCGACGGTGAAGCCTTCCTGCGCGGTCGGGTCGGTGGTGAAGTCCCACGGCTGCGACCAGGTGACCTCGAAGCCCTCCTTCGCCCACGACTCGTCGCGGGGCGCCGGCTGGCCCGCCTGGCCGGACCGGCCGCCGGCCTGCGGCGCCGCGATGACGCCGGTGTCCAGCGTCCGCTGGATCCGGGCCATCTGGCTGCGGATGTCGTCGAGCTTCGCTTCGGTGTCGCCGAGCTCCTTCCAGCGGCGATCCTCCTGGATCATGCTCATCAGCACGACCACGCCAAGAGCGACGATGAGCGCCAGGGTGAGGAAGTCCTTGAGGCCGAACCGATTCTGCATACGTGATCTCCGCACCGGGCCAGAGCGACGGGTACCTTACCGCCGCGAGCGCTTCGGATCGAACGCCTCCCGCAGGCCCTCGCCGACGAAGTTTAGCGCCAGCAGCGTGGTCCCCAGCATAAGGCAGGGAAACAGCAGGAGCCACCAGTGGCTCTTGTATGGGTTGAGTTCGACGAGACCGTCTGCCGCGAGATTGCCCCAACTCGGCAGGGGCGGCTTCACGCCGATGCCGAGGAAGCTGAGGAACGACTCCTGCAGGATCGCCAGCGGGACGGTGAGCGTGGCGTAGACGATGATGGGGCCGAGCAGGTTGGGGAGCAGGTGGCGGGTGAACTGGCGGGCCGGCGAGGCGCCCATCGCCCGCGCCGCCTCCAGAAACGGCTGATTCTTGAGCGAGAGCACCTGGCCGCGGATGACGCGGGCCATCGTGAGCCAGCTCACGCCGCCGATCGCCACGAGAAGGATGACGACGTCGATGCCCATCCGGCGGCCTTCGGTGATCTGGCGTGGGGGGAACCGCTGGATGGCGGCGGTGTCGAGGAGGGCGCGAGCGGAGGCGCCCTCGGGCAAGGGCTCTTCGGCCCGCCAGAGGGCGGCGAGTTCGGCCGCGAGGGGGCCGCCGGGGGGCGGTGGCGTGTCCAGATCGGCGTC
>CAYMJK010000370.1:0-3091 GCA_964390535.1 uncultured Phycisphaeraceae bacterium
ATGACCAGCACGTAGACGATCTTGGCGATCTCCGACGGCTGGAAGTCGAACAGCTTCAGGTCGATCCATCCGCGCGTCCCGTTGCGCGGCGTCACCAGCCACTCGGGCACGAACGGCGCCAGCAGGAAGCCGAGCAGGGCCAGCGTCCCGACGGCAGCCGGCCAGCCGAGCTGCGTCACCACGCGGTAGTGCGGCAGGGCGATCAGGCCCGCGGCCATGAGCCCCACGCCGAGGAAGATCAACTGCTTCGCGGCGACCGGCCCCAGCGCGGGGCCGCCACCGCCCTCCCACTCCATCGCGACATCGATCCCGTACACCCCGAGCAGCGAAAGCGCCAGGGCGGCGGTGACGCTGAGCCACGCGAAGTTGGCCACGCTCACGCGCGCGGCAGGGCGGGCTGCCGCCTGCCGGGCCACGAGCCGGACTGCCGCGATGAGCTCAGGCATCCGGAAACCCGGAAATGGCAAATGAGCAAATGGCAAATGGCAAATCCGGAAGCCGCGGATACCGGTCGCTCATTGAAACCGACTTCTCGCGCTCCGTTGCGCCGGCGTCCGCGCTTTCCCCTTTGCCATTTGCCGCTTTGCCAGTTGCCATTTCGCCCAGGTATCCCTCGGCGATGAGGGCGTGGATGAGCTGGTTGGCGATCGGGCCGCTTACACGGCCGCCGCTGCCGGCGTATTCCATGAGGACGCTGAAGGCGTACTTGGGCCCCTGGCCCTCGGGGCCGGCGAGGCCGACGACCCAGGCGTGGTCGCCAGCGCGCACCTGGGCCGGCGCCGGGCCGTCTCCATCCGGGTCGAACACGCGCTGGGACGACTGGGCCGTGCCGGTCTTCACCCACACGGTCACGCCCGGCGCGTTGAAGATCTCCTCCTGTCCCCAGGGGAAGGTGATGTGGTTGCCGGTCCCGTGGATGTCGTTGGCCGAGGCGTAGAGGCCATCCATCGCCGCCTTGACGCTGGCGGGGTCGAGGCCGAGATCGACCATTTCGGGGGCGTCGCCCGGCTCGCGGGCCAGCCGCGGCGCGATGCGCACGCCGCCGCGGGCAAGCGTGGCGTAGGCGTCGGCCGCGTGCGCGGGGGTCCACGTCACCTGCCCCTGCCCGATGCCGAGAATGGCGTCCTCGTGGGCGCCGATCAGCTTCGCAACGGGCCCGACGCTCCCTGCCGCCTCCAGCCCGACGCCGAGCTCGACCGGCTCGCCGGCGCCGAACATGCGATAGGCCTCCACCGCCCCCGCCGGGCCGAGATGATTGCCGACGGTGTAGAAGTAGATGTTGCACGAGCGCATGAGCGCCTCGACGGCATCGAGCGGGCCGTGCGTCCGAAAGCCGTAGTTCTCTCGAAAGAGCCAGCAGCGCAGGACATCATCGCGCTCGGGCAGATAGTGCCCGTTGCAGACGATCGGCGCGTGCAGGTCGTGGACGCCCTCGGTCACCGCCGCCGTCAGCAGGATCGCCTTCGCGATCGAGCCGGGGGGGTAGATGCCGCTCACCGCGCGGTTGAAGTAGGGCAGGTTGAGCCCGTCGGCGAAGATCGCCTCGGCGCTTTGCGCCAGCTCGTCGTCCGTGAACGAGGGGGTGGAGACCAGCGCCAGCACATCGCCGCTGTTGATGTCGATCACCACCGCCGCCCCGTGCAGCGGCGTATCGATGGGGATATCCTCGCGCGCGTGCCAGGGCTGAACCTGGGCCAGCCCCGCCGCCGGGCTCATCGCCGCCGCGATGCGCGCCTGCAGCATCGCGTCGATCGTCAGTTCGATGTCTTCCCCCGGCTGCGCCGGCGTCTCGAAGCGCTCGCCGGTGTCGAGCTGGCGGATCCGGAGGCCGCGGAGGCCGCGGAGCCGGTGCTCCTGGGCCGCCTCCACGCCGCGGCCGCCGACGTTGTCGCCCTGGAAGTAGCGCCCGCGGTCCTCGCCGAGCGGGGCGACATCCGCCAGGCGCTGGCCATCCAGCGTGTCGATCCACGCGGCCCGGCGCTGCTCATCCTCGGCCGTGACGCCTTCTCGCATCCACCCGAGCACGTGCGTGAGGGCGCCCTCCACCGTGACCGGGACCGGGCCTTCGGTCCGCAGCGGCCCCGGCAGCGTGCGGCCGTCGAGCGAGACCTCGACGCGGTCGTACGGATGGGCCCGCTCGCGGCTGCCGGCAACCTCGAGGCCGGGGAGGGCTGGCACTTCGTAGATCTGCGGCGAGGTGGACCCGACGGGGGTCACGCGCAGCGGGGTGGTCTCGGCAGCGCGGGCATCCAGCGGGAAGCCGTCGGCATCGCTGACGAAGCCGACGATGGTGTGGGCGATGCGCTGCTCGCGGATGTCGCGATCGACCTGGCGGCGGAGGCGGTCGTGCAGATCGGCGGTGAGGGCCCGGCCGCGCTCCTCGGCCTCGACCTCGAGCTTGCGGAGGTTGGCCGTGGTGATGTACTCCCGCATCTCCTCGACGCGCCGGCGGATCGCGAGGCGCCGGGCGGTGATCTCCTGCGGGGCGGCGCCGGTGAGCTGGGCGATCTCGGGCCACATCTGGTCCACGTGGCGCAGGAGGATGGGCTCGTATTGCTCGGCGAGGGCCTCGCGCTGGCCCGGGTCGAGCTGGGCCCACGAGCCTCGGTGCACGGCCCGGGCCATGCGGACCGCCTCGGTGCGGACCCAGGTCTGGCGGGGCTGGTCGCGGCGATGCTCGCCATCTTCGGGGAGGCCGCTGATGAGGACGCTGTAGGCGACCCGGATCTCGAGGCTGGGGCGATCCTGGGCGAGGATGCGGCCCTTACGGTCGATGATGCGGCCGCGGGCGGTTGGGGTCCACTCGATGCGGCGGAGGCGATGCTCGGCCTCGGCCCGGAGCTCGGCCCCCTCGACAAGGGTGAGTCGGCCGAGCTGGATGGTGAGGGCGCCGAAGGCGAGGGCGCACAGGGCGACCAGCAGGGCCACCCGCCTGTGAAACATGCTCGGAAGCAGGCGCGACTCGCTCAAGGGGGCTCGGCTCCGCCGGGAGTGGCCGCGGGGCGGCCGGAAGAGGGGGTCTGGGCAGAGTCTAGATCGGCGTGGGATCGGCCTTGGCGACGAGAAACGTGCGGGGGACGGGGAAGGGGGC
>CAYMJK010000371.1:0-3300 GCA_964390535.1 uncultured Phycisphaeraceae bacterium
GCGCCCCGCCCGCAGCATCGCGTGTGGGGCAGGCTTGCAGCCTGCCGACCCTGCCCCCCCGCCCGCGCCGCCGACGCCCCTTCCCCCAACCGAGCAGCCCACCGCCCCGCCGCAGGCCACCCATCCGTCCACCACCCCCCCGCCCTGCCCCCCTCCATCGCACCCCCTGCCCTGCGCAACACCCGAGAGCCCGCGCAGCGCCCCGCATTGCGGCCCCAACGGCAAGCCGCACAGCGAAGAGCATCGCCGTGAACTGGCGCTCTCGCCATCCTGTCTCAGCCCGCGCCCCCCGCGCCCCCGCGTGAGCATCGGGCGCCCTTGCAGCCCCGCGGCCCCGGTAGGACCCGAAGCGCCGACCGAACCCCGCGCAGCAACACCCGCCCGACCCCGCGCGCCTCCTTGATGCCTCGATGCCCCCTGCCTCGACGCCACTCTTCCTGTCAAACACGCGCAACCAGAAAGCCGGCGACACACCCGCCGCCGCTTTCGCTGCGCACCCACGCCGCAACGGAACGCCCCAATGACCACCGCCCCCTTACCCGTTCGCCCGCTCGAACTCCCGCATGAAGTCAGCAAGCGCCTTCGCCCCCTGCTCCGGGAACGCGTTGTACACGCTGGCCCGCATGCCGCCCACCGACCGGTGGCCCTTGAGCCCGTCGAAGCCCTGCTTCTTCGCCTCGGAAATGAACTTCTTCTCCAGCTCCTCGCTCTGCGCCCGGAACGTGATGTTCATCAGCGACCGGCTGTCCGGCCGCGCTGTGCCGCGGAAGAAGGTCGAGCGGTCGAGCACATCGTAGATGTGCTTCGCCTTGCGCCGGTTGTGATCCCCCATCGCCCGCAGGCCCCCCTCGGCCAGGATCCACTTGAACACCTGCCCCACCATATAGATCGCGAAGACGGGCGGCGTGTTGTAGCGCGAGTCGTTCTCCGCGTGCGTCGCGTAGCGCAGCATCGGCGGCAGATCCCGCGCCGGCTTCTCCAGCAGATCCTCGCGGATGATCACCAGCGTGACCCCCGCGGGCCCCAGGTTCTTCTGCGCCCCGGCGTAGATCAGCCCGTACTTGCGCACATCCACCGGCCGGCTGAAGATGTCGCTGGACATATCGCACACCAGGAAGGCGCCCTCGGGGCAGTCCGGCTCGCCGGCGAACTCCGTCCCGAAGATCGTGTTGTTGCTGGTGAAGTGCAGGTACACCGGGCTCGGCGAGCACTTCGTCTCCCGCGGGGACGGAATCCACGTGAAGTTGTCCGGCTCGCTGCTGGCGGCGATGTGCGCCTCCCCGTAGCGCTTCGCCTCCTTGATCGCCTTCTGCGACCACGCGCCGGTGTTGATGTAGTCCGCCGTGCTCCCGTCGGGAAGCAGGTTCGCCGGGACCTGGTGGAACTGCGTCGAGGCGCCGCCGGGAAGGAACAGAATGCGATAATTGTCCGGGATGCCGGCGATTCGGCGGCAGTCCGCCTGCGCCTCGTCGAAGACGCGGTCGATTACCGGCCCGCGGTGGCTGTGCTCCATCACGCCGATGCCCGTGCCGTCGATATCCCAGATGTCCTGCTGCGCCTGCTTGAGCGCCGCCTCGGGGATGATCCCCGGTCCGGCGGAGAGGTTGTACGTCGAACGCTCAGGCGCCTTGCCGCTCATGGAAATCCTCCTTCACCGCTGCCCGACCTTTGCCTTCCGACCCTTCGCCTCCGGCGCGGGTGCGCCGCGGCCCGGATCGTTCACCAGATTCTCCAACTGGCCCGTCTCCTGGAACACCCGCACGATCCGCACCGTCTCCTCGGCCACCGCCTCCTGCGCCTGATCCGTGGATGCCCCGCAGTGATGCGTGCAGGTGACCCCCGGCAGCGACGCCAGATCGTTCACCCAGTCCGCCTCCGGCGTCGCCGGCTGATCCCGGTACACATCCAGCCCGGCCCGGATCCCCTTGCCCATCACCGCGCCGGTGAGCGCATTCTCGTCCACCACCGAGCCGCGCGCCGTGTTGATGAAGTACGCCCCGGGTTTCATGGCGCCGAAGAACTCGGCGTCGCACATGCCATTCGTGTCGCCGGTCGCGGCGACGTGCAGCGTGACCGCGTCGCACTCGGGGAGCATGCGGAGGAGATCCGCCCGCGTCGAGCCCCCGCTGCGCACGCCGAGCTGCTTGGCCCGGGCCGCGGTCATGCTGCGCGACCACACGATGATGTCCATCTCGAACGCCTTTGCCCGCTGGATCACCGCCTGCCCGATGGCGCCGACGCCGACAACCCCGAGCGTCAATCCCTTCAGCCCGCGCGCCTTGCCGTATTCCTTCTTGCGCCACTTGCCCGCCCGCATGTCGGCGAGCTGATCGGGCAGGCGCCGGTCGGCGCACAGCAGGTGCGCCATCGTCACCTCCGCCACCGCCACCGCGTTCATCCCCGGGCAGTTGCAGACGCCGATCCCCCGCGCTGCCGCCGCGGCGGTATCGATGTTGTCATACCCGGCGCCCGCCCGGATGATCCCCTTCAGCGAAGTCGCCCCGTCCATCGCCGCGCCGGGAACCTTCGTCGAGCGCACGATCAGGATGTCCGGCTCGAAGGCCGCCATCGCGGCGCCCAGCGTGTCCGGCCCCAGGTCCGGGCTGAGCTGAACCTCGCACCCGAGGGCCTTCAGCCCCCTCAGACCGCTCTCCTCGAACTTGTCCGCGATCAGGATCTTGAGCGACATGGCCCCTCCTCCGTATTGACTCGGACCAATGGTAGTGACCGGCGCAGCCCGCGGCGGCGCAGCCGCCCGCCGCAGGTCGGGGAGGGAATGGTCGGGGGTGGGGCGCTCCCCGGTCCCGGCTCGACCGCCCCCCCCGGGCCAGGGCCGGGGCCGCGGCGGGTTTCCCGGCCAGGCGCCGGCTACTATCGCCCGGATGACGAACTCGGCCACCCGGCTCTGATCTGACGCTCCCGCGATCCTCGCGGCGCTTTGGCGCGCGCAGGATGCTCCGGCTGTCTCGGGCCGGCTGCCGCGGCGGGCGTCACGCTCCCCCCGAGCAGAGCATCCGTCCCCAGGCTCTCCGGCGCACTGCGCCGGGCCGACCGTCGATCCAACCCATGTCTCACAAGACCCGCCGCGACGACCGCGGCTTCACGTGCACCCACTGCCGCAGCGCCATCCCCGCCGACGCCCGCGGCACGCGCCACCGCAACCACTGCCCCTGCTGCCTCTGGTCGCGCCACCTCGATGATGAGCCCGGCGACCGAAGGGCCTCCTGCGGCCAGCCGATGGCGCCGATCGGAATCGAGGTCCGGGCGGATGGTGAGTGGGCCATCATCCACCGCTGCCGC
>CAYMJK010000372.1:0-3084 GCA_964390535.1 uncultured Phycisphaeraceae bacterium
CTGGCGCGCCCCGGCGCCGAGCCGCTCGACGCCCGCGGCCATCGCCCGCACGACTGCCGCCGCCATTGCCCGCCCCGCCTCGTCACTCCGATCATCTGACCCGACATCGGCGATGATCCCGCTCGCGCCATCGCGCACGGCCTCATCCAGGCCTGACTCGACCCTCGCCACGATCGGCGCGCAGCCGCGGGCCATCGCCTCCAGCATCGCGACGCTCAGGCCCTCATAGCGCGAGGGCAGCGCGAAACAGTCGACCTCATCCAGAAGGCGCCCGACATCCTCCGGCGCCACCGGACCGAGCGCGCGCACATCGGCGCGCCGAGCGCACATCGCCTCGATCTCCGCCCGCGCGGGCCCGTCGCCGGCGATGGTCAGCTCCACCCTCACGCCTGCCGCGGCAAGGGCGTCCATCATCGGCGCCAGCGCCCCGACCCGCTTCTGCTCGTGGTCCAGCCGCCCGGCGTAGAGCAGTTGCAGCGGGCGCCCGGCGATCGGATCGCGCGCCCGCGGCGGCGGGATCTCGACGCCATACGGAATCCGCTCGATGTCGCCAGCCCGCCCCGGCAGCGCCGCCCGCAGCCCGCGCTCGATGCGCCCGCTCACGCCGACGAACGCCGTGATCGCCTCCTCGTACCACGCCAGCACCCGCGTGTCATACGGAATGTCCGAGTGCTGCCAGCCGACGATCCGGATGTCGCTGCGCTCGCGCGCGAGGTCCACCACTGCGCCATAACAGTCGCCGTGAAGATTCGGGCTGACGACGACGGGCCCATCCCCCGCGAGCGCATCAACGGCAGCGCGATACTGTGCCAGCAGCGGGCCCAGGTCGCCGTTCAGCCCGTCAACAGTGGCACGGGCTTCCAGCCCGTGCCGAGGCAGGACCGCGGCCGGCGACCCGTGGCGCCCGCAGTCACTGGCAGATCCCGAAGCGCTGCGGCCAACGCGCTTCTCCACGGGCAGGATGCCCGTGCCACCTTCCGCCAGCACCACCGCCCGCCGCCCCCGGCCTCTCAACTCCCGGGTCAGACCCACAGCCCACGTCGTCACGCCGCTGACGGCGAGCCCGCGGGGCAAGATGATGAGCAGCGGCGCCGGCACACCCTCTGATCGGGTCTTCGCCTGCCGCGGGATCAGGCGGCGTCGGCCCGCCCGGCCGCGGGCCTGGAGGCCCGCTTCGGCCTGATCTCCTCGGCGAGGGCGTTGAGAAACGCGTCCCCATCCTCGAGCCTGCTGGCGAAGCTCAGCGCACAATGGCGCCAGGCCGCCCGCACACGATCCGGCGCGGCGCCGAGCAGCTCCTCGTCGTAGCTGACCGCGCCGATGTAGGTGTCCGGGGCGGCGCCGGCGATGTCGATGGCCCGCCGGTGCAGTTCCAGTTCCAGATCGGCAACCCGCCGCGGCGTGAACCGGCCGATGACGCTGCGCATCGCCGCCTGCCCGAGGGTGTCGCGCCACCCGCTGTCACCGAGCAGCCCCTCGATCGCGCGGGCGAAGGCGTCCGGCTCAGCGGCCATCTTGAGCCCGGTCACCCCGTGCTCGACCATGGCGTCCAGCCCCGGGGCGTCCGCGATGATGACCGGCGCCCCGGTGGACATGGCTTCCAGCACGGTGCGCGGGTGACTCTCCAGGCTCGACGGCGCAACGAAGACGGTGCATCGCGACATTCGCTCGATGAGCTGCCCGTACGGCACGCCGCAATTGAAACTCGCACGCACACCGAGCTTTGCGGCCAGCGCCTCAAGCGCCGCCCGGTCCGGCCCGTCACCGATGATCGTGACGTCCGGATCGGCCGCGCCCGATTCCTTCAGCCGGGCCGCGGCCTCGATGACTAGCGCCACCCGCTTGCGCGGGCGCAGGGCGCTGACACACAGGATGTTCGCCGGCTCGCGCTCCTCGGCGCCGCGGACCTGATTGTGGTCGGGCGCGCAGTTCGGGACCACCGCCGTGATGTCCCGCGGCAGGGCGTATCGCCAGGCGAGATCGGCCACCATCGGCTCGGTCGCCCCCACGATGACATCCGCCGCCTGACACAGGGCCCGCTCGCGATACGCCGCGGCCCGGGCCGCCTGCGACCCCGGCCCCATCTCCGCGGCGATGAACCGCGACCACAGATATCCCCCGCGCCCGACAAAGCCCACGCGCACGCCGGCGGCCCGCAGCCCCTCGACCAGCTCGATCGCCGTCTCCCCCGCCATCATCTCCTCGGTCCGCACCACCACCGACCGGGCGCCCTGCAGCAGCCCCAGCGTCTGGCTCGCGGCCGCCGCGGCATAGATATGGGTCGCGAGGCGGTGATCGTTGCAGACCACGGACACCTTCGGCCCCAGCGCCTCGCCCGTCGTCCGGTCGTCGGCGCCCCCGTGCGTGATCAGCACCAGCCGGTCGTACGGGGCGGCAAGGGCCTCCCACAGCCCGCTGTCGCGCTGCAGACAGCCGATGGCGTCGCGCCTGGTGAGGGTGGTCCCCTCGTCCATGACGATGATGAGGGCGTCGGCGATGCGGTCATCCATGCGTCAAGTCCCCAGCGCTTCTTCCCCTTCTCGGATCTTCGGCTGACGCGGGGGCGGACTTTGGCCGGGCTCTCGGGGTAGCACCGGCTTCCAGCCCGTGCGAGGCCGGAGGGGCGCACAATCGGCCCGTGCTCCCGCAGCACACCTTCTCGCACGGGCGGCGCCCCTTATCGGAGCGATCCCCGCTCGCGGACGCATAGCCAGGCTCTCGCCACGGGCTGGAAGCCCGTGCCACGGATTGCCGATAACCCGGCCAATGGGCCACGATCCCTCATCCAAGATCCTCCCGCTGGATGCCCTCCTGGCGCAGCGCGAGGCCGCCCGCCGCGCGGGGCGGACGGTCGTCCAGTGCCACGGCTGCTTCGACATTGTGCATCCCGGCCACATCCGCCATCTGGAATTCGCCAGCCGGCAGGGCGACCTGCTGGTGGTCACACTGACCGGCGATGCCAGCATTGAAAAGGGCGACCAGCGACCCTACCTCCCGCAGGAACTTCGCGCCGAAAGCCTGGCCGCCCTGGAGTTCGTCGACTTCGTCTGCATCGATGCCGCGCCGACCGCCGAATCCATCCTT
>CAYMJK010000373.1:0-6369 GCA_964390535.1 uncultured Phycisphaeraceae bacterium
GCACAACCTCGTCCACCGAGCGCGGAATCACCACGCCGATCGGCTCGACCTGGTAGTTCGACGCGTCGGTGGCGTACAGCAGGCGGTCGTGGCGGCCGAAGCGCAGCTCGCCGCACGATGCCGCTGCAAGGGCCCGCTCCAGTTCGCGGGGACGGGTGGTCTGTCGCGGATCGGCGGGCAGGACGGGGAGGCGGACCATGCTCAGGCCATGGCCGCGGCAGAACTGGGCTGGGTGGAGGCCGAGGCCCATTGATACAGCCGCTCGGCGACCCCGGGAAGCACGGCGTCCGGCGCGGCGAGGCTCTCGTCCCAGGCGCGATCCCACTCGTAGACGATCCACTCGGCGCCTGACCTGCCGACGGCCTGTGCGAACTCGCGGGCAGGAAGTCGCCCGGCGCCGAGCGCAACGGGCCGGCCGCGGTCGTCAAGATCCTTGATGCGGGCGAGCAGGAGGTCGGCGCGCAGCGCCTTGGCCGCGTCGCCCGGCCCATCGCCCGCGGCGGCGCCGGGCGCAAGCGCGTAGGCGGCGCCGAGGAGCGGATGGCGCGCGCTGTCGATGAGCGCCTTGAGGTCGGCAGCGCGCGGATAGGAGCCGCCGTTCTCAAGCACGATGCGAACGCCCCGGTTGCGGGCGTGATCGACCACCATCGCCAGGCGGGCGAGGATCAGCTTCGTCGTGCTGGCCCGCGTCTCGCCGGGGCCGACCTCGAAGCCGTAGATCCGCATCAGCGGGGCGCCGATGGCGCTGGCGAGGTCGATCAGCCGCCGCGCCTCGCGCACCGAGCGCTCCTGATCGAACACGAACGTGCGCCCGAAGACCTTCGGCCGGATCGGCTGGTCGAGCCGGATCGACGTGGCCAGGCAGGCAATCTCGACCCCGGCGTTCGCGAAGATGGCCCGCGTCTTTCGCGGGTCCGTGAGGGCGGGGTCGCATGCCCAGCGGGTCGACCCGAACCCGAACGTACGCAGTTCCACGCCGTCGAAGCCCAGTTCGGCGGCTTGGGCAGCGACCCGGTCGAGTTTCCATTCGGGACAGGCGAGGGTGCTGAACGCGGCTCGGATCATCTGGGTCCCCAGGGCGGTTTCCGGGCATGGTACGCGGGACCGGAGGCAGAACCCGGAGGGGCCGCGGCACGTATACGAAGAGGGAGAGAGGGAGCGTGGCCGGTCGCGCGGATCGGTCCGAGAACGGGGGTTCACAGCCGGCGGCGGGCTTCCGCATTCTTCCGATATTTGTCTGGCTCAACACGGCCCCTCCCCCGGCCCCCCGGCAAAACCCCCTGACCGCCACGCAGGTACCGCCTGCTTCCACTATGTGGACCAGCCGCTTGCAATATGCGGCATCAGATCGTCCAATTGGAGTGGCAGGATCTTTCCCCGGCGAGCGGGGAATCGCACCGGAGACCGCATTGCGCAGGATTCATCTCACAAGGCGCGCCGTGAGGCGCGCCCCCATCGCGGGATTCGGGGCAGGCGCCCTCGTCGCGCTGGCCGCCTGCGCTGCACCCGCCAGCCCGGGCGCTCAGGCCGCCTGGCCGCCGCGGCTGCACAGCGCTGATGAGCGGCTGGAGGCCACTCAGAGTCGCGAGGAGCGGCAGGAGCAGGCCCTGCGGGATGCAGGGACGACCGTGCTTCGCGACCGCCCCTACCACTGACGCCGCGGCGTCGAATGTTCCTATAACACTTGCCAGAAAGGCCGCCCGTCCGCATCCCGGTGGAGCGGCGATGGCATCTATCGTGCCGTGCGCTGTGCTGTGCAGGGCAGGCTCGGCCACAGCCCTCGGAGGCTCGCCCTACGGGAAGAACACGGGCTGAAAGCCCGCGCCACAGGAGCAGTCATGAGCGTTGCGAGTTCGGAGCAGATCGATCGCCTGATCGAGGAGCACAGCCCGCTGATCCGGCGGCTGGTGGATTCGGTCGGGCAGATCGTGGTCGGGCAGGAGCGGATGGTCGAGGGGCTGCTGATCAGCCTGCTGACCGGCGGGCACGTCCTGCTGGAGGGCGTGCCCGGGCTGGCGAAGACGCTGACGGTCTCGGCGCTGGCGGGGGCGATCCACGCGAAGTTCAGCCGGGTGCAGTTCACGCCCGACCTGCTGCCGGCGGATCTGATCGGGACGCTGATCTACGACCCGCGTGAGCACACCTTCACGCCGCGCAAGGGGCCGATCTTCGCGAACATCGTGCTCGCCGACGAGATCAACCGGGCGCCGGCGAAGGTGCAGAGCGCCCTGCTGGAGGCGATGCAGGAGCGCAGCGTCACGATCGGCGACACAACGTACAAACTGCAGGAGCCCTTCCTGGTGCTGGCGACGCAGAACCCCATCGAGCAGGAGGGGACCTATCCGCTGCCGGAAGCGCAGATGGACCGCTTCATGCTGAAGCTGCGCATCGAGTATCCGACGCGCGACGATGAGCGCGCGATCGTGGACCGGATGGCGGCGACGAGCCGGCCGAAGCTGGCGCCGGAGGCATCCATCGACCTGGAGGAGATTCACGCCGCCCGCGGCGTGGTGGACCAGATCTACGTCGACGGAAAGATCAAGGACTACGCCGTGGACCTGGCCCAGGCGACGCGCGACATCGGCCGGGTGGATCCGGAGCTGGCGCCGTACGTGGATTACGGCGCCTCGCCGCGGGCGCCGATCAACCTGGTGCTGGCCGGGCGGGCCCGGGCGTTTCTCGAGGGGCGCGGCTACGTCACGCCATCGGACATCAAGTGGGTGGCGCCGGATGTGCTGCGCCACCGCATCATCATCAGTTACGAAGCCCAGGCGGATGGTGTCACCAGCGATGACATCGTCAGCCGGCTGCTGTCGAGCGTTCCGGCGCCATGACCGCTCCCGGCCCTGAGCGCACGGCCCGCCGCCCACGGGCGGCCCTTGCCCCGGAGCTTCGGCGGCTGAAGCTGCGGGCGCGGCAGCGCGTGGACAGCCTGTTCGCCGGGGACTACCTCAGCGCGTACAAGGGGCGGGGCATCGAGTTCGCCGAGGTGCGCGAGTACCAGCCCGGGGATGATGTGCGGGCGATCGACTGGAACGTGACAGCGCGGACGGGGCGGCCGTTCATCAAGGAGTTCGTCGAGGAGCGGGAGCTCACGGTCATGCTCGCCCTGGATCTCAGCGCCTCGGGGCGGTTCGGCTCGGGCTCGCGCCTGAAGACCGACCTGATGCGCGACGCCGCAGCGATCCTGGCGATGGTGGCGACGGACAACAATGATCGCGTGGGGCTGCTGACGTTCACCGATCGGATGGAGAAGTTCATCGCGCCCTCGAAAGGGTCGCGCCATGTCTCGGCGCTGCTGGATGCGGCGATCGAGACGCCTGGCGCCGGCCTCGGCACCGACCTGCCCCTCGCCGTGCGGACGCTGACGCGGACCATGCGCCGCCGGGCGGTGATCTTCCTCATCAGCGATTTCCTTGTCCCGTCGCTTGCGGAACTTGAGCGGCCGCTGGGGGCGCTCGGGCGGCGCCACGATGTCACGGCGCTGCGCCTCACGGACCCGCGCGAGCGCGAACTGCCACCGGCGGGACTGTTGAGCGTGGAGGACCCGGAGACGGGGCTCCGGCTCACGTTCGACGCCGGCTCGCGCCGCCTGCGGCGAGAACTGCGCGCCCACTTCGACCGGCAGGCGGGCGCAGTCGCCTCGCTGTGCGGGCGCACGGGCGTCCGCCTCGTCGATCTCGCCACCGATCGCCCGCTGGTTCGCGATCTGGCGCGGGCGCTGCGCGCGCGCGGAGGGCGCGGGTGATGCGGCTCGATCCGATCATTCCGATTGCCCCGCTCCTCGCGATCGTCGCGCCTGCCGCGGCGGGCGGGCCGGTCCAGACGCTGGTGGAGACCGACCGCGCCTCGCTGCTGGTCCGCGCGGAGCGTTCCACGCTGACGACCGCCCAGACGGTGCGACTGCGCCTGGAAGCCGAAGCGCCGCCGGGCGCCAGCGTGCAGTGGCCCGATCTCGGCGAGAAGCTCGGCGCCTTCACCATCGTCGATCATCTCGGGCTGCCGCCGAAGCGGACCGAGGACGGGCGGCGGGTGGTCTCCCGCGTCTACACGCTGGCGCCGTTCCTGGCCGGGGAGTACGAGATCCCGCCGCTGGAGGTCCGCTTCGTGGGGCCCGGGGAGGAGGAGATGTCGCTGCGGAGCCAGCCGCTGCGCATCGAGGTGACATCCGTGCTCGATGATCCGCCGTCGGAGCTTTCGGTCGGCGAGCCGCTCGGCCCGGCAGCCCTGCCGGAGTCGCCGTCGCCGGACCCCTGGCCGTGGATCGCGGGCGGGGTGGGCGTTGCCGTCGCGCTGGCGGCGGGCGCGGCGGTGGCGATCCAGCGGCGCGGTCGCGGAGAGGGGCCGGCGGCCGACCCCGTGCGCACAGCGCGGGCGGGCCTCGCACAGCTGGCTGTTTCCGGGGCATCAGGGAGCGCGCCTGCAGCGCAGGAGATTGACGATCTCGTGCGGCCGGCGCTGGCCCGCCTGCTCGGCTCGCGCGAGGCGGGGGCGACATCGGCCGAACTGAACGAACTGGCGCGGCGGCTGGTTCCGGCCGAGGCGCTGGCGCGCGTCTACGGCTATCTCGCCAGCGCCGACGAGGCACTGTTCAGCGATCGAGCGGGCGACGGCGCCGAACTGCTGCGTCAGGCGACCGAGGCCATCGAATCGCTGGTGGCGTGGCGCGAGTCGCTGCGGGAGGCGACATCATGATCGACCGGCTCGCCGCCCCCGAGGCGCTCTGGCTGCTGGCGCTGGCGCCGCTGGCGGCGCTGCTCTGGCGCCGGCCGCGCCGGCAGGCCCGCATGGCGCTGCCGACGGCGACGCTCGCCGCCGAGGCGAGTCCATCCTGGCGGCAACGACTGGCGTGGCTGCCGGCGGCAGCGCGGCTCGCGGCGATCTGCCTGCTGGTGGTGGCGCTGGCGCGGCCGCAGGCTGTCAGCGGGGAGATCCGCACCTCACAGGATGCCGTGGCCATCCAGATGGTGGTGGACCGCTCCCTGTCCATGGACGAGCAGATGCGCTACGACAACGAGACGCTGACGCGGCTGGATGTGGTGAAGCGAGTGTTCTCGCAGTTCGTCACGGGTGACGGAAAGGAGCTGCGCGGGCGCCAGGGCGACCTGATCGGCCTCATCGCTTTCGCCCGATACGCCGACACCATCTGCCCGCTGGTGCATTCGCACGAGGCGCTGCTGGACCTCGCCCGCGGGCTGGTGGTGGAGCGGATCCGCTCCGAGAGCGGGACGGCGATCGGGGACGCCATCGCCCTGGGCGCGGCCCGGCTGCGGCGGGCTGAGGAGGATCTGCGGGCCCGCGGCGACAGCGCGCTCGACGAGACGACGACGTTCAAGAGCAAGATCATGATCGTGCTCACCGACGGGCGCAACAACGCGGGACAGCTCGCGCCAGAGCAGGCGGCCGCGCTGGCCGCCGAGTGGGGCATCCGGATCTACGCGGTCGGAATCGGATCGTCTGTGGGCGAGGATCGCTCGCTCTTCGGCGCCATGATGCGCCCGGACATCGAAGTGGACGAGCAGACGCTGCGCGAGGTGGCGCAACTGACCGGGGGGCGGTATTTTCTGGCATCGGATGCCGAAGCCCTGCGCGAGGTGTACGCGGAGATCGACCGCCTGGAGAAGACCGAGATCGAGGCCATCGAGTACACCGAGGTGGACGAGCGCTTCGTGCCGGTGGCGCTGGCGGCGCTCGGGGCGCTGCTGGCGGACCTGCTGCTGCGTGCGACGGTTCTGCGGAGGCTTCCCTGATGCAGTGGGCGAATCCGGAGATGCTCGGGTGGTTGTGGCTGCTGCCGGCCCTGGGGGCGATTCTGGCGCTCGCGGGCTGGAGGCGTCGGCGCGGGATCCTGCGCATCCTTTCCGAGCAGACGGCGCCGGTGGTGGCAGCGCACGTGAGCTGGTGGCGCCGGGCGCTGCGGGCCGTGATGCTGCTGGGCGCCATCGGCCTGGTGATCGTCGCGCTGGCGCGCCCGCAGCACAGCCCCGAGGAGCGGGAGGTTCGCCGCGAGGGGCGTGACATTGCGATCCTGCTCGATGTCTCGCGCAGCATGCTGGCGCGCGATCTGGCGCCCAACCGGCTTGAGCGGGCCAAGTTCTGGGTCGGCGATCTGCTGGCGTCGCTGCGCGGCGACCGCGTGGCCTTGGTCGCCTTCGCCGGGAGCAGCGTGATCAAGGCGCCGCTGACGACCGACTACGGCTTCGCCCGACTGGCGCTCGACGAACTCGGGCCCGACAGCGTCTCCCGCGGCGGGACGTACATCGGCGACGCCATCCGCACCGCCCTGCGCGAGCTGTTCGACGAGGAGGAGGGCCGGCAGCGCGACATCATCCTGATCACCGATGGGGACGATCAGGAGAGCTTCCCGCT
>CAYMJK010000374.1:0-7473 GCA_964390535.1 uncultured Phycisphaeraceae bacterium
ATCCTGCACGCCGTCGAGCACGTGCTCCTCGACATAGATCGGCACGCTGAGCCCGATGCCCAGCGCGATGGCGTCGCTGGGGCGGGCGTCGATGTGGATCACCTCACCGCCCGCGGCCCGCACATCCAGACTGGCGTAAAACGTGCCGTCGGCGAGGTCAGTAACGGTGACCGACTGCAGCTCGGCGCCGAGCGTCTGGATCACACTGGCGAGCAGATCGTGGGTCTGGGGGCGCTTGACGATGATCCCGCTCAGCCGGCGCTCGATCGCCTGGGCCTCGGGAAGGCCGATCGAGATCGGGAAGGCGCGGCCGGACTCCTCGTCATCGTCCACCACCTCGCGCAGCTCAATGATCTGAAAATCATTCAGCTCGCGAATCAGGATGCGGCTCAGTTCCATCCGCACCGCCATGGCGGGTCCTCCGGGGGGTTGGGCTGGGCAATCGTAAGGCGCCCGGGGGGGAAAGCTCAAAGCGCAAAGCTCAGAGCGCAAATCGGAGCAGAGCGGCCCGTACCCCGGCCAGCCCTCGGGATTTGAGCTTGGAGCTTTGCGCTTTGCGCTTTACCCCGGGGCCCCGATCGGCGCCACCACGATCCGCCCCGCCCGCGCGCGCCCCGCCGGCGTCAGCAGCCCCGGCTTGGGCCCCACGAACGTGACCGTCGTGTCCGCCTCGATGGCCGGGCCCGGCGCTGCGCCGGTGGTCGCATCCATCCCGCTGGGGATGTCCACCGCGAGGATCTTCGCCCCGTCGGCCCGAGCCCGACTCGCCCAGCCGACCCACTCTGCCGCGGCGCCCTCGAGCGCCCGCGAGAGCCCCGTCCCGAACAGCGCATCGACGACCAGCGCCGGCGCCGCCTCAGGAACCCCTGCGCCAACCACGCCACCCATCCGCTCAAAGATCGCCCGGTTGATCGCGCTGTCCCCCGTGCCGCCCGCCCCCGGCAGAGCGCACACGCGGACCTCAACCCCGCGAATCAGGAGCAAGCGCCCGAGCGCAAAGCCATCCCCACCATTCGACCCGGGCCCGCACAAGATGACGACCGGGCCGCCGCGTCCACCGAGCATCTCGACCGCCACGACCTCCAGCCCCAGCGCGGCCCGCTCCATCAGCAGCAGCGTGGGCATGCCGAAGTCTTCGGTTGCAGCCCGATCGATCCGCCGCGCCTCGTCAACGCTCAGCGGCGCAAGATCACCCGCGGCGACGATGCGCCAGCCCCGGATCTCGAACAATGATGCCCGCGAGCGTTCCGACTCATCGTTCATCATTCATAATACATCATTCTCTTCGAGCTGCAGCGTCGCCAGCGCCGTCATCGTGTCCGGGCTGAAGCTCAGCACCTTGTCCAGCCCCGTCGTCAGCATGACGGTCCAGACGGCGTCTCGCAGCGAGCAGACCTGCAGCTTCCGCCCGCGCCCGCTCAGATCCTTGCGCAGACGCAGGAGCTGCGCGATGTTGGAGCTGTTCAGGTAGCTCACATGCGCGAAGTTCAGCACCACGTGCGGGTACCGCCCCTCCGGGGGGCTCTCCGTCTGTTCGATAACCTCGTTCAGCTCGTCGGAGAGGGCGGGCTCGTCGGCCAGTTCGGCGATCAGGATGTCATCGGACCAGATGGTCGGCATTGCGCTCCAGTCTACCAGAAGAACCGCCCCTCTGTACGACTGTGGATAGCTCGCGGTTTGCCCGGCTGGCGCCACTGGCGCCAGAACCGCACAAAGCCCTATGCCGCAAGAGGTTACAGGCCGGCGCTACGAAGCCTCGGCCTCGGCGGCGCCCTCCGGCCCGTCCTCCGACTCCTCGATTCTCGCCGCGGCGACCACCTGGTCGCCCTCGTCGACCCGCACGATCCGCACCCCCTGGGTCCCCCGGCCGATGCTGCTGATCGTGCCCGCCCCGACGCGGATGAGCTGTCCCGAGCGGGTGACGATCGCCACTCCGTCGTTCTCCCACACGCCGAGCGCCGCCACCGAGCGACCGTTGCGGGCCGTGGTCTTGATGTCGGCCCGGCCCTTGCCGCCGCGGGACTGGCTCCGCGGCTTGCCCGACTCCGGCTGCACCCGGTACTCGTCCACCGGTGTGCGCTTGCCGTACCCGTGCTCGGTGATGGTGAGCAGGGACTGGCTGGGGTCGGCGGTCATGGGGTGGCCGTCGGCATCCGGCTCCATGGGGATGCGGGCCACGCCGACCACGCGGTCGTCGGCGCCGAGTTCGATGCCCTTGACGCCCGCGGCAGGCCGGCCCATCAGGCGGACATCGCTCTCGTTGAAGCGGATCGCCTGGCCGCGGGCCGTGACCAGCAGCAGATCGTCGAGCCCGGTGGTCAGCTCGACCGAGAGCAGTTCGTCATCCTCGCGCAGGCCGACGGCGATGAGGCCGGAGCGGTTGACGTTGCGGTAGTCCTTCAGCGCGGTCCGCTTGACCACGCCCCCCTTCGTGATGAACGTGAGGAAGTAGCTCCCCTCCTCGAAGTTGCGGATCGTCATGTAGACACGGGCCCGCTCCCCTTGGCGCAGGTCGAGCAGATTCACCAGAGCCCGGCCCTTGCTGGTGCGGCTCATCTCCGGCAACTCGTAGACCTTCATCTTGAAGACGCGACCGCTGTCGGTGAAGACGAGCAGGTCGTCATGCGTGCTGGCGACGAAGAGCCGCTCGATGAAGTCCTCGTCGCGGGCTGCCCCAGCGCGGATGCCCTTGCCGCCGCGTCCCTGCTCGCGATACGTCTCCAGCGGGACGCGCTTGGCGTACCCCTGGTTGGAGATGGTCACCGCGACATCGTGCTCCCTGATGAGCGCCTCGATGGAGATGTCCTCGGCCGCCTCCTCGATGCGCGTGCGCCGCTCGTCGCCGTAGCGGGCCTTCATCTCCTCGCAGTCCTCGCGGATGATGTCCATCACGCGGGCCCGGTCGGCGAGGATCAGCTCATACCCCTCGATCTCCTCGACAAGCTGCTTGTAGTCGTCCGTGAGCTTCTCGATCTCGAGCCCGACGAGCTGGATGAGGCGCATGGCGCCGATCTGGTCCGCCTGCACCCGCGTCAGCAGCACGCCGCCCTGAGCCTCAAACTTCGTCACATGCTCCAGCAGCCGCTGCGGGATCATCGACACCGCCGGATGATCGCCGGGGATGCGGTAGCGCCGGTCCATCAGCGCCTGGATCGCCTCCTCGCGCGTGCGGCTGGCCCGGATGATGCGGATCACCTCGTCGATGTCCACCACGGCGTAGATCAGCCCCTCCAGCAGGTGAGCCTTCTTCTTCGCCTCGCGCAGCAGGTGCGTTGTCCGACGCCGGATGACCTCCTCGCGGTGCTCGATGTACAGCTCGATCAGCCGCTTGAGCGTCAGCGTCTGCGGCCGCCGGGCGCTCAGCGCGATGTTGATGATGCTGAACGTCTGCTGCAGCGGCGTGTGCTGGTAGAGCTGATTCTCCACCACGCGGGCGTCCGCCCCCTTCTTGAGCTCCACCACCACGCGCGACTGCGCCTGCCGGCCCGATTCGTTGCGCACATCGGAGACGTCGACGATCCGCTCTTCCTTCACCGCATCGACGATCTTCTCAACCAGCCCGTTCTGCGCCAGGTTGTACGGGATCTCGTCGATCACGATCTGCTCGCGACCGTTCCCATACTCCTCGACGTGGCAGACGCCGCGCATCTGCACCCGACCGCGCCCGGTCGCGTACGCCTCGATGATCCCCGCCCGCCCGTGGACGATGCCGCCGGTGGGAAAGTCCGGACCCTTCACACCCTGACGCACGATCTTCCCGTCGTCATCCACCACATCCTGCATCAGGTCCACAAGGTCGATGTCCGGATCGTCCACCACCCGCACGATGGCATCCAGAATCTCGGTGGGATTGTGCGGCGCCATGCTCGTCGCCATCCCCACCGCGATGCCGATGGATCCGTTGATCAGCAGGTTCGGAAACTTCCCCGGCAGGACCATCGGCTCCTGCAGCCGATCGTCGTAGTTGGACTGAAAGTCCACCGTGCCAAGGTTGAGGTCGGCCAGCATGTCCATCGCCGCGTGCGTCATGCGGGCCTCGGTGTACCGCATGGCCGCGGGCGGATCGCCCTCGATCGAGCCGAAGTTCCCCTGCGGGTCCACCAGCGGAACCCGCATCCGCCACTTCTGCGCCAGGCCCACCATCGTCGGGTAGATGATGCTCTCGCCGTGCGGGTGATAGTCGCCCGACGTATTGCCCGCGATCTTGGCGCACTTCAAGTGCTTGCGCCCGGGGCGCAGATTGAGGTCGTTCATCGCGACCAGGATCCGCCGCTGCGACGGCTTGAGCCCGTCACGGACATCGGGCAGGGCCCGGTCCATGATCGTGCTCATTGCGTAGGTCAGGTAGCTGTCCTGAAGCTCGCGCTCGATCTCCAGGTCGATCACCGTCTCGCCGGGCGCAAAGAATGGGCCGGAGGGCGCGCCCTCTGGGGCGTCGGGCCCGCCGGGGCCGCCCGGGCCGGGGGGGCCGCCATTGGTGGGCTCAGCCGGGCCGCCGCCCGCGTTGTCATCGGCCATGTGCGAGTGCTCCGAGGCATGCTCATGGACCCGCAGAATCGGGGCATGAACAGCCCCAAATCATAGGCGCACAGACAGCTTTTTGCCCACCCGCCGGCGCGTTCCGACAGCCGCCGCAAGGTCACGGAAAAGGGCCTGCGCGGCGGCTCGAACCGGCCCGCCCGACTCGCCCTGATCAGTCGGCGCCGCGGGCCCGCGGATCGTTCCACTGGTCCTGGATGATCTTGATCGTCTTCTGCACCTCCTCGATCGTCCGCATCACGACCGAGCAGATCGGGTCCACCGTCGTCGACGTCGGGTCAGAGACCATCACATGCACGAGGTCCGGCAGTTCCGGGGCATCCAGCGTCACGTACATGTCCCCCCCGCCCGGCCGCGTCAGCGTCCACCGGTCGATCTCACCGCTACGAACCTTCAGCACCTGCGGCTCCCCGAAGGCCTTGCGGCACTCCTTGCGTGCCTGCTCGCGGAGTGGTATTCCCTTCGCCACTGGCTTCCTCTCGAGATGAGCGTCGAGGGGCGCCGCCGGTTCAGGCGCCGCGCCCCCTCCTGCAGACACTTGGACCCCCGCCGGCAGTCGTCAACCTGCGCCCGCTCGGATTGGGCGGGATCCCCCGCACGCCCCCGACCCTACTCGCCCTGCCGCGCCAGATACGCCTCCATCGCCTCCAGCGTCTCCACCACGCACAGCAGCGACAGGGTCGTCGCGTCCGGCGGCATGCTCTGATCCCAGGGCGCTGCGCGCACGCCCCCGGCAGCGCGGGCCGGGTTGCGGTACATGTGCCCCGTCGCCTCGTCGGCGGTGAGCTGCCGCAGAAACCGCAGCCCCGCCCGCACCCGGTTGAACTCGGCGAGAAACTCGCCATCGGGCGTCACCCGCTCGTCGCCGAGCATCGACGCCATCGCCGCCAGCGGCCGCGCCGTGTTCCACGTGGGCAGCGCCGGCCCCGCGCCGGTGAAGACCATGCCCCCCTCGAAGTCGCGCGTGCCTGCGTCCACATCCGCCGAATCGAGTTGATGCTGCCAGACGACATCGCGCGCCGCCCGCAGGGCCGCGGCCGCGCCCACTTCGCCGTCACGGCCGGCAAGCTCCGCCTCGGCCCACCAGAGCCATGGCATGTGCGTGACCAGCCCTTCCGCCCCCGCCTCGAGATAGACGCTCCGCACCGCCGCACGCGCCACGCCCGAATCCACCGACCCCTCCACCTTCATCAGCCGCACCAGTGCCCACGCCACCAGCCCCTCGGCGCCCTGCGCAACCTCCTCGTCGAAGCCGCGCAGCGGGCTGTACGCCCCCGCGACCACCGGGGCGCACTGCGCAAGCAGTTCCTTCAGCAGCGCATCTTCGAATACCCCCGATGGCTCGATCTCCAGCAGCGCGATCACCACCGCCGCGGCATCGTGGGTTGCCGCCCACGGCGCCACCTCGCTCTCCTCCACCACGGCCAGGTCGCGCAGCAGCCCGGTTGCGCGAATGGCGCACGCGCTGGCCAGTTCCGGATCGGCCCGCTCAAGATTGCTGTAGCGCATCAGCGCCAGGGCCGCCACCGCCTGCTGCGCCGGCGGCGCAACCACCTCCTCCGACCGGCCGTCGATCGGGTTCAGCGCGCCCATCATCCCCAGCCGCTCCGCCCCCGGATACTTCCGCCCGAGCAGGAACGCCGCCATGCTCGCGCTCCACCGGCGCATCGCCCCGGTATCCATCGCCTCCACCGGAACGATCCGCCCGCCCCGATACAAAAACAACGGCGCCTGCCCCGCCCTCGTCTGGGCCAGGTGCGTCACCCGCACGCGATAGACCGCCGCATCCCGCCGCTCGAGCATCTCCGCCGCGGCAGTCGCCGGGTCCAGCGCCGGGCCTGCCAGCGCCCGAGCCCGCTCGCCCGCAACCTCGCGAAACGCGATCGCCGTCGCCGAGGACGCGTCGGTCCCCGTGGCCAGCATCATGCCCGGCAGCATCCCCGCCTGCCGGTCGCCCACACGCACGATCACCCCCTCCAGCCCCGGGCTCAGGCGCCCGGCAACCTCCGCCAGCGTGCGCACGGGCAGCGCCTCGGGCGTCCCGCCGAGTTCGAGGCTGATCGCGACATCGGCCGCGATGGTCTCGACCGGCTCCAGCAGCAGGGCGTCGGCGTCCACAGGCAGGCGGGCATCCCCCTCGTGGATTGCCTGCGCTGCTGCGCGCGCAAGGGCGCCCGGCGCCCCGCTGACATCGAGCCCGCGCCCGATGATCATCCCGTTGTAGCGGAGCGTCACCCCCACCGGCCCCACCACTCCCGGCGCCCCCTCCACCGGTGCACCGATGCCGGCCCCGTCATCCTCAGGGGGCGTCCACGACCGCACCCACCCCTCGACCTGTCGCCACGCCTCCATGGCCTCCTCGCCCGATGGCGGCGGCCCTGCCGCGACGGCGCCGGCCGCCGCCAGCGCGATCGCCGTTGCGCCCACGCGACAGGCCCCGTTGCCGGCAAACAACACTAGAGCGTCCGGAAACCGCCACAGAGGCCCCCCGAGGCCCCAGCGGGCCGCCGGAGGCCCCGTCGACCGCATCCGGCGCCGGGGTTGTACCAGAACAGTGGGACGGACAACTGAAGACAGGACACGCATCATGTCGGACCTTATCCACATCACGGCAAACCAGCGCCGCATCGCGCTTCTGACGCTGCTGAGCTTCCTGGCCCTCTGCTAGGAGGTATCGCCTTCAGAGCAGGCGTCGCATCCCCGGGCGGGACATGGTCTCGCCGCGCGCACGCCGCTGCGATACGGGCCACCGTCGCCTGCGGCGGCCACGCCGTCGCAGCCCGGCCCGCGGGCCAGCATTCCGCTGCCGCTACCGGCATCCTGCTGCGAACGCGTTCTGAAAGCACAGGAAGTCGAAGAAGGTAAACTCCCCGTCGTCGTCGCAGTCCGCCGCCGGGTCGCGTGAGGCGAAGAGGTTCTGGAAGCACAGAAAGT
>CAYMJK010000375.1:0-4129 GCA_964390535.1 uncultured Phycisphaeraceae bacterium
TCCTCGCCCGCCTTGAACTGCAGCGTGATCTGCGTCCCACCGAGAAACTCGGTGTCCAGCATCCGGTCGCCGCGGCTGGCGATCATCCCGATCCCGAGACCGACCATCGCGACCGAGAATATCACGAAAAACGGCCGCAGCCCGATCCAGTTGATCCGCGGCTCCAGCACCCGATCGATCACCGGCAGGGCCGTCGGCAGCATGCCCATCTTCCGCAGCCCGATGATCTCCACGAGATAGGTGAAGATCACCCGCGTCACGACCAGGGCGCAGAACATCGTCGCCACCACGCCGATGCCCAGCGTGATCGCGAACCCCTTGATCTCCTGCGTCCCGGTGTACGCCAGCACCACGCAGACGATCAGGTTCGTGACGTTGCCGTCCACGATGCTCGAGAGCGCGTGTTTGTACCCCAGGCGCACGGCGCTGCGCAGGTCGGCCCCCGCGCGCAGCTCCTCGCGGATGCGCTCGTAGATGAGCACGTTGGCGTCCACCGCCATGCCGAACGTCAGGATCACCCCCGCGATCCCCGGCAGCGTGAAGGCCGCCCGGTTCAGGCTCATCACCCCGAGAATGATCAGGGCCGTCGACATCAGCGCGATCACGGCCACCAGCCCGTACCCGAAGTAGTACACGACCATGAACCCGCTGACCGCGAGCAGCGCCCACACGCCCGCCTGAAGCCCCGCCTCCAGGTTGTCCTGGCCGAGTTCCGGGCCGACGGTGTTCTCGCTGATCGGCTGGGTCGACAGCTTCGCCTGCAGCGAGCCGGCGTTCAGCGTCTGGATGAGGAAGCGCAGCTCCTGCTGCGTGAAGTCCCCGGTGATGATGCCGCTGGCGCTGATCCGGCTGTTGATATTCGGCGCCGTGTACACCTGGTCGTCCAGCAGGACCGCCATGCTGTCGCCGACGTGCTCGCCGGTCAGTTCGCCCAGAAGCTGGGCCCCGCGGGCGTCCATCCGGAAGCCGATCGCCGGCCGCCCGCTGCTGGGGTCCTGGTCCTGGAGGGCATTGGCCAGCTTCCAGTCGCCCTCCATCGGCGTCAGCCGCTTGCCGCGGGCATCCCACAGGAGCATCCAATACTCGCCGTTGTACTCCTCGACGACGTACCCGCCACCCCGGTTGCGGAAGTACTCCGCCGGGTCCACCTGCACGCGCCGGAGGTCCTGGGCGGTGCTCACCCAGTCCTCGATCCGGTTGATCTGGTACCACGCCGCGTCGGCGGTGCGCGCATTGCGCGGCCCGCGCTCCCGCAGCGTGTCGCGCAGACTCGGCTCCTGCGGGTGCTCCGCCGGGTCCACGGCGATCCGGAACTCCAGCACCCCGGCGCCCTGGAGCAGACGCTTCAGATCAGCAGGGTCATCCAGCGTCCGCCGGTTCGCCTGATACGCCTCGTATGCCGCCCGCACCTCGAGCAGTTGCCGCTGGAGGTCGGATTCGCCCTCATCCGGCCCGCCGGCGCGGGCGTACAGCAGTTCCCATGCCCGCTCGAAGGCGCTGGGAAGCGTCACCAGTTCGCCCGTCTCCTCGTCGCGCTTCTCCACCTGCCGGCGCGACAGTTGCAGAACCTCGCGCACCTCCTCGGGCGTGATCACGACGGCGAGGGCCGCCTCGCGGGCCGCGTCGTACGCCAGCCCCGCCTCCGCCGCCGCCTGCGCAGCCGCATCAATCTCTTCCTCGCTCGCCCCGGCGGCGACCAGGTCGTCGTACGCGGCCCGCGCAGTGCGATAGGCGTCGCGCGCCGCGGCAGCGCTCTGCAGCAGTTCCAGACGCGCCGGGTCCTCACCGGCAATCGCCTCGATCCGCGCGGCCCGCTCCGCCTCGGGCGACTCCATCAATCGCTCGAAGCTCGCTTCATCCAGTTCCGCCTGCTCGATCTGCGCCAGTTCGGCCTCGTAGGCCTCTCGCAACTGGTTGATCCGCTCGGTCGCCAGCGGCATGGTGATCTCAAGGCGGTCGCGACCGACCGCCTGGATCGAGATGTCCATCTGGCTGTTCGGGTCGATCCGGCGCTTGAGCACCTCGATGAGCCGGCCCATCGTGTCCTCGGCGCCCTGCCCCGGCTCGATCTGGACCGAGTAGACCAGCGTCACGCCGCCGGCAAGGTCCTTGCCCAGGCGAAGGTTCTTCTCGGGCGGGTAGATGGATGCTGCCGAGATCAGCAGCACCACCACCACCAGCACCGTGTTGCGGATCAAATGGCGCATCAACTGGTTCCTGAGGCTCTGGAGCGGGCGGGAGTGTAGGGCGCGGCTTCAGACGGCACGGCCGTGGCACGGGCATCCTGCCGGCGCCTCAGCATGGGTGTCGGGTCCATGCCGAGACCGGACAGGCCGTCGTCGCGCCATCCCGGACCCGACCAGCCCGGGTCACGTCCGGGCAAGATCCGCCTCCGCATCCTCGTCCCCGGCCGGCTCGGCGGCGCCGGAGCCCCCGCCGCGCCCGCTCGCGATCACCTGCGCCACCGCCGACTTGGCGAACCGGATCCGGGTGTTGCTCGCCTCGTCCACCTTCAGGACCACCTGATCGTCCTTGAGCTCGACCACGGTTCCGATGATGCCGGCGTGGGTCTGCACCTTGTCGTGCTTCTTGAGGGAGTTGATGAGCTCCTTGCGCCGGCGCTCTTCCTTCTTCTGCGAGCGGAAGCTCGTGAAGATCATGAGGAGCAGAAATCCCCCCAGCAGGAGGAGCAGGGGCGGAAAGCCGAGCCCCGTCGGCTGGCCCCCGCCGGGCGCCGCGGCGCCCCCCGGCGCCCCGGTCGTCGGGGCGCTGCCGCCCGCCGGGCCGGATTCTCCAACCTGCGCGACAAGGGCGCCCGCAAACCAGACGGTGTCCATCAGCTCTGTCATCGATGATCCTGATAGCCCGGGCAACGGCCCGGGCAGAGTTGCGAAACGCCGGCCCCCGACTCCGGTCAGGCCTTCCCGGCCCGCTGGTCCCCCGATGCAATGAGTTCCTTGGGGATCCCGGGCGCCGCTTGCGGCCAGTCCCGGGCAAGGCCGGACCAGTCATCTTCGCGGATTGCCCGCCGGATGTCCAACATGAGGCGCTGGAAGTACCGGACATTGTGCAGACTGACCAGAATCGGCCCCAGCATCTCCCCCGCCATGAACAGGTGCCGGAGGTACCCCCGGCTGAAATGCCCGCCACCACCCCCACCCGGAGTGGGGGAGGCTTGCAGCCTGCCGGTGGGGTCCGGCCCGCACGCCTCACAGTCACACCCCGCCTCGATCGGCCCCTCGTCCGCCCGGAACTGCTCATTCCGCAGCCGCAGACGCCCCTCCCGGGTGAAGGCGGTCGCGTTCCGGCCGTTCCGGGTGGGCAGAACACAGTCGAACATGTCCACCCCGGCGATTACCGCCGCCACCAGGTCTCGCTCGTACCCGACGCCCATCAGGTACCGAGGCCGGTCCTCGGGCAGCAGGGGCGCCGTGTGGCGGACGACCCGGGCGATCTCCTCGGCCGGCTCCCCCACCGCCACCCCGCCGATGGCGTATCCCGGCAGGTCGATCGCGGTCACTGCCGCGGCAGAGGCCTCGCGCCCCTCCAGATCCGTTCCGCCCTGCACGATCCCGAAGAGGGCCTGATCGTGCGCGCGCTGGTGGGCCTCCTTGCACCGCTGGAGCCATCGGGCGGTCCGTTCGCGGGCCTCGACGAGCCGCCGGGCGTGGTCATACCCCCCGCCCCGCCTTGCCGCGGCCAGCTTCCGCCGGACGAAGCTGTCCCCCCCGGCGCCACCAGCCTCCGCTCCCGGCGCCGGCGGCATCGATGGCGGACAATCGTCCATCGCCATGATGATGTCGGCGCCGAGCAGGTTCTGCACGCGGATCGACTCTTCCGGGGTCATGCGGATGCGCGAGCCATCCACGATGGAGCGGAAGGTGACGCCATCATCGTCGATGGAATTGGTGTCGGCCATCGAGTAGGCCTGGTACCCGCCGGAATCCGTGAGGATCGGCCCGTCCCAGTTCTGAAACCGGTGCAGGCCGCCCATCTGCGCCACCAGTTCGGGGCCTGGGCGCAGCAGCAGGTGATAGGCGTTATTGAGAATGATCTGCGACCCGGTCCGGCGGAAGAGTTCGGGCAGGTGCCCCTTGACCGTGGCGCGGGTGCCGACGGTCATGAACGC
>CAYMJK010000376.1:0-5785 GCA_964390535.1 uncultured Phycisphaeraceae bacterium
CGCCCAGAACCTCCGCCACCCTGCAGCGCCCTCCCCCGCGCCCTCTGAAAGCCAGCACAGCATCGGTGTCAACACAACACCCCGACGACCGCGTCAAAACGCGGCGTTTTCGCTGCGCGATCGCGAGCGCGCCGCCGGCAGGCCGCAAGCCTGCCCCACGCGGCGCTGTGCCTGGCGCCACAGGGCCTGGCTTGAACAAAGTCAGCTTGCGATGATCGGGCGGCGGGCGCGGCGTTCGGCGCCGATCAGGCGGGCGAGCTGGAGGGGGCCCATGGGGCGGACGCCGGCGCGCCGCCGGGCGGCGCCGAGGCGGTAGACCGTCTCCCACTGGCGAAGCAGCACGCCCCAGGCCCACAGGGCGGTCCGGTCCGGGTCGTACATGTTCGTGCTCTCGCTGGTGGCGCCGTTGAACTCGATCACGGCAAATCCCTCGCCGCGGCGGAGCGCCTCGTCCGACTCGTATCGCAGGTCGAAGCGACCGAAGTCGAGGCCGCGCCCGCCGGCGCCGCTGCCACCGTGGACGATGCGGCCGATGCGGGCCTCGAGTTCGGGCGTCATGAGATCGGCGCCATCGCGGAAGAGCGTGCCCTGGCAGTGGTTGCCGGTCTCGGCCATTCGCAGTGTCTCGCCGGCATCCAGCACGCGGCCCTGCTGGTCGGCGAAGCGGCGCAGGAAGAGACCCGCCTGCATCCGCAGCCGCCGGTCAGCGAGGATGAGCTGCGCCAGCGTGCGGCGCCCGTCGCCGGTGACGGTCTGAAACTCCTTGCGCGTCATGGAGAAGATGCGCCCGCCGCAGGGCGCCGCGTCGTCGCGCACCCAGAGCAGGCCGCACTCGCATGGGCCGGGGTGGTAGCGCTGGGCGATGACATCCTCGGGGATGCTGTGGAGGTAGTCGGCGGCTTCGGCGGGTGTGCGGCAGAGACGGACGGCGTAGCCGCGCTCGCCGCGGTCGGGCTTGAGGATGATCGGCCACCCGCCGAGCTCGGGGCGGTCGGCCATGGCCTGCTGCAGGTTGCGCAGGCGGGCGGCGGCGTCGCCATCCGTGCGCGCATTCAGCGCGTGGTGGGCAAGCACGGCGGGGTCGTCGCCGAGCAGATGCAGGATGTGCGTCTTGCTCTCGCCGATGACGCCGCCGCCGGCGCCGAGGGCGGGATTGACGCAGGTGAAGCTCATGATGCCGCGATGGCGGAGAGCGAGCCAGGCGAGCCATGGCGCCAGCGGGGCGTAGAAGATGTACCACGGCCAGAACTCGTGGCGCCAGAGGCGATCGACGCCGGCCTCGAAGCGCTGTCGCGGCGCCCAGCAGATGTCGGGGGTTGCGACGGGAGGCTTGCGCTGCGCGGGGCGTTCGGGCTGGGCGGCAGCGCGGCTCATGTCCCGAAGGCTCCGCCGGGCTCGAAGTCGCAGGCCTCGATCTCCGGGGCCAGCAGGTCGGTGATGGCCTGGCGCGGGCGCACCAGCGTGGCGGCGGCGCCGTCGACGAGGACCTCGGCGGGCAGCGGCTGCGTGTTGTAGTTGGAGGCCATGGTCATGCCGTAGGCGCCGGCGCCGAAGACGGCGAGCAGGTCGCCGCGATGCGCGGGGGGGAGCATCCGGCCCTTGGCGAGGAAGTCGGCGCTCTCGCAGATGGGGCCGACGACATCGGTCTCGACCAGGCCGGGAAGTTCGACGATCTGCACGCGCTTGGGCGGGGTCTGGGCGAGGCCGGGATCGGCGGGCCAGATGAAGTGAAACGCCTCGTAGAGCGCGGGGCGGAGCAGGGTGTGCATGCCGGCGTCGCAGATGGCGAAGCGGCGCTCGCCGCTGGTCTTGATGTAGAGCACGCGGGCAAGGAGGACACCGGCGTTGGCGCTGATCATGCGACCGGGCTCGAGGATGATGCGCAGGCCGGCCTCGATGCGGTCCTTGAGCAGAGGGAGGATGGCGCCGGCGTACTGGATGGCCAGCGGGGAGCGATTGGATTCGTAGTCGGCGCCGAAGCCGCCGCCGATGTCGATCGCCTCGATCTCGAACCCGCGGGCCTCGAGCGTGTCCACCAGATCGAGCACGCGCTGCACGCCCTCGACGTAGACCGCCGGGTCATAGATGGGCGAGCCGAGGTGGATGTGGAGCGCGCTGAGGCGCAGGCGCTCGCTGCGCCCGTAGACCTCGAAGAAGCGCAGGGCCCTCTCCAGATCGACGCCGAACTTCGTCTCCTTCTTGCCGGTGGATGTGTAGCGGTGCGTCTTCGGGTCGACATCGGGATTGATGCGGAGGGCGGCGCGGGCGGAGGCGCCCAGTTCGCCGGCGATGCGGCTGACGTTCTCGAACTCCTGCTCGCTCTCGATGTTGAACCAGCCGATGGGGCCGCGGTCCTCGGGTCGGCGGCCGTCGGGGGCGCGCGTGCCGGCGAAGGGACTGTGGCGCCCGTCCAAGGCAGCGCGGATCTCGGGGTCGGTCTTGCCGACGCCGGCGTAGACGACCTTCTGCATGTCGCAGCCGGCGAGCCAGGCCCGCTCGAGTTCGCCGCCCGAGACGACATCCATGCCGGCGCCGCGCTCGACCAGCGTGCGGCAGACGCTGAGGTTCTGACAGCTCTTTATCGAGTAGCAGATGAGCGGGTCGGCGCCAGCGAAGGCGGTCTGCAGCCGGTCGTAATGCCCCAGCAGCGTGGCGCGAGAGTAGATGTAGAGGGGCGTGCCGAACTGCTCGGCAAGATCCCGCGCGGGGATCTCCTCGCACCAGAGGCTGCCGTCACGGTACTGGAAGTGGTCCATGGAGAAAGTTCAAAGTCGAAAGTTCAAAGTTGAAATGATGGCGGGAGAATGCTCAAGCTCGAAGCCAGCATCAAGATGATCTCCGTAACCTCTATGCCTCTGTGGTTCAATTCGTTCCGACTTTACGCGGGGAGCTCGAAGCGGGCGCAGAGGTCGCGGACCTGGCGGCGCACTTCGGGGATGGTCTGCTCGAGCTTCTGGTCGCCGGCGAGGCCGGCGGTGAGGACATCGTCGATCCACGCCGCGATCTGCTTCATCTCCGCCTCGCCGAAGCCGCGGGTGGTGGTGGCGGCCGTGCCCAGGCGGAGGCCGCTGGTGACGCGGGGGGGGCGGGGATCGCTTGGCACGCCGTTCTTGTTGGTGATCAGGCCGGCAGATTCCAGCCACTTCTCGGCATCCGCCCCGGTGAGGCTCTCGTCGCGCCCGCGGAGATCGACGAGCATCAAGTGGTTGTCCGTCCCGCCGCTGGTGATGCGGTAGCCATGGAACTGGAGGGCGGCCGCCAGCGCGCGCGCGTTGGCGATGATCCGCCGGGCGTAGTCCTTGAACTCGGGCTTGAGGGCCTCGCCGAAGCTGACGGCCTTGGCGGCGATGATGTGCATGAGCGGGCCGCCCTGCATGCCGGGGAAGACGGCCCGGTCGATCTTCTTCGCGAGTTCCTCGTCGTCGGTGAGGATCAGCCCGCCGCGGGGGCCGCGGAGGGTCTTGTGGGTGGTGGTGGTGACGACGTGGGCGGGGGGGAAGGGGGAGGGGTGCTCGCCCGCGGCGACCAGGCCGGCGATGTGGGCGATGTCGGCGAGGAGGAGGGCGCCGGTCTCGTCGGCGATGGCGCGGAATTTCGCGAAGTCGATGATCCGCGGGTAGGCGCTGTAGCCGCACATCAGCAGCTTCGGCTTGTGCTCGCGGCAGACGGCGCGGACGGCATCATAATCGATGCGCTCGAAGTCGGGCGAGGCCGGATCCTTCACCAGCGGATAGTGGACCGGGTTGAACCACTTGCCGCTCATGTTGACCTTGAGCCCGTGGGAGAGGTGGCCGCCATCGGAGAGGACCAGGCTGGCGAAGGTGTCGCCGGGGCTCAGCAGGGCGAGGAAGGCGCTGGCGTTGGCGGTGGCGCCCGAGTGCGGCTGGACGTTGGCGAAGCGGCAGTTGAAGAGCTGCTTGGCGCGGTCGCGGGCAATGCTCTCGAGGCGGTCGTGGTGCTCGCAGCCGCCGTAGTAGCGGGCGCCGGGGTAGCCCTCGGCGTACTTGTTGGTCAGGCACGTGCCCATGGCGTGCATGACGGCGGCAGAGACGTGGTTCTCGCTGGCGATGAGCTCGATGGTGCTCGCCTGGCGCTCGCCTTCGGCGGCGATGCAGTCGGCGATATCGGGATCCTGCTCGCGCAGGAGTTCGAGCACGCCGCCGGTGATGGGGTCGTGGGGGGTCTCGTGTCGAGCCGGTCGTGGTGGTGGGGCGGTCGGCATGGCGGATGGTATGCCGAAGCCCGCAGCCGACAGGGTCCGCCGATCCGACGCATCAATCGTCCATCACTGCGGGACCGCTGAGCGATCCGAACCAGCTCGCGCGGAGGCGCGGAGGGCGCGGAGAATGCGAGCCCCTAACTTTCTCTGCGCCCTCCGCGCCTCCGCGTGAGATTTCATCATCCCCTACGCCGCCTGCTTGTCGGCTGTCGCGGCGAGCGAGCGCAGGTCGAGGAAGCGGTCCACCGGGACGACCCTGGCGACCTCGGCGAGGGGGCGCCGGTGGCCGCTGGCGGTCTCGTAGATCACCGGCTTTCCGTCGCTGTCGAGAGTGATGCAGACCGGCCCGCGCGCATCGGTCCGGAACTCGGCCCGATAGCCGCCGAGCCAGATCGTCACGCGCGGGTGGATCATCTTCCTGACGATCAGCTCAGCCTCGGTGTGGCGCTCCAGCGAGGCGCCGATGCGCGCGATGGCAGCGCGGACGGGCGCCAGCCGGGACTCGGCGCTGGTGGCGGCGAACTGCAGCTCGGTCATCTGCTCCGCCTGCGCGGCGGAGAGCTTGACGGCGTTGCGCTGGAACTGCTGAACGCGCTCGGCCGCGGCACGGGCCGACTTTTCCAGCGCCCGCAGCAGTTCCATCGCTTCGCCCGCGAGTTCCTCGAGCTCACCGATGCGCCCGAGGATCAGTTCGGTGGGAGCGCCCGCCTCGCCGCCGAGCTGGGCGACCTCGACCCTGCCGGCGACCATCATCGATCCGCCGAGGATGGCGCACTTGGGCCCGTCGAACCGGCGGCCGACGACGGCCTGGCAATTCTGCACCTCCCGGCCGACGCGCATGTCGCGCCCGATGACGCACTGGACATTGTCCACGTACTTGGCCATGAGGTCGCGCCCGACGTGCAGCGAGCCCTTCTCGCGGGCGGCCATCCCGCGGGCGAGACGGGCGTCGCGCCCGACGATGAGCGTCGCCGCCTCCACCAGCTCGCGCACCATCAGGTCGCCGCCGCACTTCACGGTGAAGCAGTCGCGCACGCCCTTGCCCACCGTGACGTCGCCGGGGAAGTCGACGTTGCCGGTCGAAAAGTCCACGTAGTCGGCGACCGAGAGCAGCGGCGCGACCTTGACGATGCCGCCGCGGATCTGCAGTTGCCCATCGATGTTGCTCGTCACGGCGCCATCGGCCGCCACCGTCACGCTCTGGTCAAACTCGACCGCTGCCGGGCGCCCAGGGCGGGCCTCGACCGGATCGCCGAGCACGTTCACGCCGGGGCGCGCCTCGGTGTGGCGGCGGAGGCGGCCGATCACCTGCTGCGCCTCGACCACGACGAAGGCCGTCTGGTCATAGAAGCTGACCGCCTCCTCCTCGGTGGCCTCCGCGCCGCTCTCCGCCGCGGCGAGGGCAGGATCGAGTTCGAAGCGGCCATCGGTTCCGTCGACCGCGGCGACCCCGCGTGCCATCACCATCTCCAGCGGCGCTCCGACTCCCTCGCGGTAGGCCCGGATCGCGGCGCGGATCAGCTCGGGCCGATCCTCCTCGCCCGCGGCGACGCCGCGGCCGGTGAG
>CAYMJK010000377.1:0-3915 GCA_964390535.1 uncultured Phycisphaeraceae bacterium
TTCCTCGGCGCCTGCGAGTGCTTTCCCGACCCCCACTACAACCCGCCGCCCCCGCTGGACCTGGCGCCGCAGGCCTACGCCGACGTTCGCGGCAGCGCGCCCATCGAAGACTGGCGCACGAAGGAGATCACCCGCGTCGCCATCGCTGGCGCGCGCGCAGCCGAGGGCGGCCTGTACATCGATGTCGTCGTGGAGTCGGCAGTCACCGGGTCGAGCGTCGTCGGCAACGATCCGGCGTGGAACGTCGCGGAGGTGATGTCACGAAATCTCTTCCCGCCATGGAACACCCCCGCTCGCGTGTGCTTTCGCCTGGTGGACGTGACTGGCCGCGAGATCCTCGTGCGCGAGGGGAAGGTCATCAGCCGGGGATGGCGTCCCTGCCTCTGGTACGTGCCAGTGAATCCGGTGACCGAATGGATCAGCAGGCTGGATACAGAATCCGGCTCGCGATGCGTCGGCTCGCTGCGCCTCTCGACGGATCAGCCTGTTGTGCTCGGTCCTGCGACGCTGCTTCCTCCGAGTTCGCCTGAGCACGATGTCGAGGGCGCTCTCCACCGGATGCTGGCTATCCCGACCGAAGGCGTTGCAATCGAAGTCCGGCCCGCGGATTGGATGGCCCTGCCACCCGTCGAGGAGTGGGTCTGGCTGGAGGGTGACTCGCGGGCGACCCGGGAATGATGCCCGCGAGCCCGCCCAGCCGCGCCGGGTAGGATCGCCTCATGGGCGCCACGCCCCCAGCACGCTCGGCGATCCCGGCGCCACTCGCGCCGCCCACCTCACGCCCCAAATTCCTCCGCTGCTGGAAATGCCGCTACAGCTTCGCCGGCCTCGCCGGACTCGATGGAAGCGCCGGGCTCACCTGCCCTGAGTGCGGCCTGATCGTGCGGGCGGCGGCGCCGACCCCGAGGTGCCCCTGCGGCCAGCGCCTTGCCAGTCCCGACCGCCGCGGCGTCGCCCGCTGCCCCACCTGCCGGCGCGAGGAGCCCGGCCGCGTCCCGCCTGCCAACTGGCCACTGCGCTGCCAGGGGTGCCGCTCCGACCTCAGCGGCCAGCCCATCCGAGATCGCCTCGTCCACTGCCCGACCTGCCGCGTCCCCACCCGCTGGCAGCCCCGCGGCGGCCCCGGATTTACGCTCCGCGAGACGATCCGGACGATGCTGGTCCCGGCGGTCATCCTCGCGGCGCTCGGCGCGATCGTCGCGGCGGTGATCCTGGCCGGCGGGCTGACGACGCCCTGAGGGAATGGGTCCGTGTACACGACTGACATCATCGGTTTGCCCGGAGCCGACGCCTGCTTCCACGGCGGCGCCTTCTTCGAGGCCATCGGGCCGCGCTTCGACAACCTCGGCCGCGCAGCCGGCGTCATCAGCGCCGATGTCCTCGACGCCTGGTTCGACCCGGCGCCGGGTGTGCTCGAGGCGCTGCGCGCTTCGCTCCCATGGCTCTGCCGGACCAGCCCGCCGATCCGCTGCGAAGGGCTCATCACTGAGATCGCCGCCGCCCGCGCCCTGCGGGAGGCCTGCATCGTCCCCGGCGCCGGCTCCAGCGACCTGATCTTCCGCGCGATGCGCGAGTGGCTGGATCCATCCTCGGTCGCGGCGATCCTCGAGCCCACCTACGCGGAGTACCCGTTCGTGCTGGAGCGGGTGATCGGCTGCGCTGTCCGCCGCATCCCGCTGGATGCCGAGTCCGACTTTGCGCCGGACCTCGACCGGCTCGATGCCGCGGCCCGCGAGGCGGACCTCGTGGTCGTCGTTAACCCGAACAGCCCGACCGGCACGTTCTTCGATCCCGATGACCTCTGGCGACTCATCGAGCGACACACGCCGCAGACCCGCTTCTGGATCGACGAGGCGTACATCGACTACATCGACCCCGCCGCCTCGCTGGAGCAGCGCGCCGCCGGGCGCGACGGCGTGATCATCTGCAAGACGATGTCGAAGGTCTACGCCCTCAGCGGCATGCGCGCGGCATACCTGTGCGCCCACGAAGCCACGGCCGCGGCCCTGCAGCGCATCACGCCGCCGTGGGTGATCGGCCTGCCGGCCCAGGTCGCCGCCGTCGAGGCCCTGCGCGACCCGGGCTGGTACGCCCGCCGCTGGCGCCAGACGCACGAACTTCGAGCCAACCTTGCGACCGCCCTGCGGGCCCAGCCGTGGCGCCGGGTCTGGGAGGGACCGGCGAACTTCGTACTGTGCGAGACGCCCGGTGGCCCGCGGCAGGCCGCGCAGATCATTGCCACCCTCCGCGCCGATTCCATCTTCCTCCGCGACATCTCCTGCGGCGGGCGCGGCCTCGTGCGGATCGCCGTGAAGGATCCCGAAGCGAATCATCGCATCCTCGCCGGCCTCGCCGCCAGCTTCGCGTTGCAGCCCCGGAGGGGCGACCGGTCCCTTGCCCCGGGCGTAGCGCAGCGAAGCCCGGGGTAGCAGCGCCCTTTCACTTCGGGGAGCCCCGGAGGGGCGAAGGAAGCTCCCATCGCGCCAGTTCACGGCATTGCCCGAAGGGGGCGTCGCACCGTCCGCTGCCGCGCCATCATCCAGTATGCGCGTTCTCCGCGCCTCCGCGCCTCCGCGTGAGATCATCGAAGCTTCCGGATCACGACTTGCACGAGTACGCTTGCGCATGCGGCCCCCGGCGCCACACCTCGCCCGATTGCTCGAGCCGGCGCTGCATCGGCCGGTGCTCGCGGTCGCGGGCATCGCCCTCCTGCTTCGGGCGCTGGCGCTCGCCCACGGTCCCCTGGTCATCACCAACGATGGCGTCGGATACGCGATGTGGGCCGAGACCATGCTCCGAGGCGGCTGGCCCGACCTGCCGATCTTCCGCACACCCGGCTACCCCCTGGTCCTCGCCGGAGCGTTCGGGATCGGCGGCGTCGGACCGTGGCCCGTGCTCGTTCTCCAGCACGCGATGGGGATCGCAACGTGCGCGCTGGTTGCGGCAACGGCCGCACGCATCGCGGGGCGCTGGGCAGCGCTCGGGTGCGGGCTGCTGGCGGCGCTGGACATGCGGATGCTCGGCTTCGAGAGCTATCTGCTCAGCGAGACAGCCGCGACATTCCTCTTCGTGCTCGCGGTTGCCCTTGCGCTCGGCGGCGGAACCGCCGCCCGGCAGTCGGCGTGGCGATCCGCCGTGCAGGCCGCAGCGCTGGGAGCAACCCTGGCGGCGCTCTGCCTGACACGCCCGGCGTTTCAGATTGTCGTCCCGTTTCTCGCCGCGGCCATGCTGCTGTCACTCGGCGCGCATACAGCGACCGACACCAATGTCGCACAGCCGACATCGGCGCCGCGAAGGGCGCCTCGCCGCAAACTGGCGATGGCGGCCGCCGCATTCGCAGTCGCCCTCGGCGGACTGCTGACGCCCTGGATCATGCACAACGCAGGCCGCGGCATCCGCGGGCTCTCCGGCGCGAGCAGCGTCTTCTTCTGGCTCGGCGCGCGCCAGGCGGGTTTGCTGGAGGGAACCGAGCCGCCCGAGCGCGTGCGCCCGCACTACGAGCGCCTGCTCGCCGGCGAGTCGCCCCACAGCGACCGCGTCTACCCGTTCATGGTCCAGTCCGGCGCGTGGTCGGACCACGAGGCCCGTCGAGCCCTGTCCGCGTGGACGCGGGAGGCAATCGCCGCCGATCCCGCGCGATACGCGCTCGCCGCGGCCCGCGCCGGCCTCTGGCAACTCGACATCGCCCCGGGGCCCGGGCCATCCGGCGAACTCCGATGGCTCATGCGCCGGCTCGCCGCCCCCCCACCCCCGCGTGACGGCCCCCCCAACTTTCAATTCGATGTGCAGTGGGCCGGAACGGAAACCTTCGCGCTGCGCCGCCAGCCCGGCCCGATGGCGCGCTTGATCGCGTTAGACGCCGGCGGAGCCTGTTCCGGAGCCCTCACCCCGCTGCTCGCCGCATGCGCCGCGGTC
>CAYMJK010000378.1:0-6438 GCA_964390535.1 uncultured Phycisphaeraceae bacterium
CGAGGCGGGCGAGATCGGCGTCGTCGCGGGCGAGGGCGCGGGTGGCGTCGCGGACGATGCCGACGACGCTGTTGGTCATGACGCGGAGGGTCGGGGGGAGGGGGGCGCCGATGCGGCGGAACATCGGGACCCGCTCGGCGATGCGCTGAGCCGCGTCGGCGACGCGCTCGAGTTCGTTGTTGACCTTCACGACGGTGAGGAGCCGGCGAATGTCTGACTCGCTGAGGGCCACGCCGGCGCGGGTGGCGCCGGTCAGCAGTTGGACGCAGCCGCACTCGATCTCGACATCGACGCGGTCGACCTCGTCATCGCGGGCGGCGACCTCGGCGGCGCCGCTGACATCGAGGGCGAACAGCGCCTCGAAGCTATCCTCGATCATCGCACCGACGCGGAGGCCCTGCTGGACGAGATCGCCCTTCAGTTGCTCCAGCCGGCCCAGAAATTCCTCGGCAATCATGCCCGGTCTCCTGCGCCGGACGCCCCCCCGGTGGCGCCCTGACACCTCCCTATTCGGCCCGATGTATGACCGCGGTTTCACAATCCTTCAGATGGCGGCCGATCGCTATCATCGGGCGCCATCCGGCCTGCGGCAAAGGAAACGCATGGACTTCATGATCGAGAGCGTATTTGCCCGGCAGATCCTCGACAGCCGCGGCGCCCCGACGGTGGAGGCCGAGGTCGCGCTGGGCTGCGGCGTGATCGGGCGCGCCGCCGTCCCCTCCGGGGCCTCCACCGGTGAGCACGAGGCCGTGGAACTGCGTGATGGGGGAAAAGCGTATCTCGGCAAGGGTGTCAGCAAGGCCGTGGAGAACGTGAACGATCGGATCGCCGCCGAGGTCGAGGGGCTGGATGCCCGCGAGCAGGAGGCGATCGACCGCCTGATGATCGAACTCGATGGAACGCCCAATAAGGCGACACTCGGCGCCAACGCCATTCTCGCCGTCTCCCTCGCCTGCGCCCGCGCGGCGGCGGAGGCCTCGCAGTTGCCCCTGTACCGCTACATCGGGGGGAGCGGGGCCCGCACGCTGCCGGTCCCGATGCTGAATGTCATCAACGGGGGGAAGCACGCGGACAACAACCTTGATTTCCAGGAATTCATGATCCAGCCGTGGGGGTTCGACGACTTCGGCGAGGCGCTGCGGGCGGGGGTGGAGATCTACCACAGCCTGCGGAAGCTGTTGCACGAGCAGGGGTTGTCGACTGCGGTGGGCGACGAAGGGGGCTTCGCGCCGGATCTGAAGACCGCGGAGGACGCCCTGAAGCTGCTGGAGCAGGCGACGGGGCGCGCCGGATACGCCTGGGGCGAGCAGATCTTCGTGGCGCTGGACCCGGCGACCAGCGAACTGGCGGCTGCCGCGACCGAGAAGAAGAAGACGGGCTACTGCTTCTTCAAGAGCGCTCCCGACCGGATCGCGAGTTCGGAGGAGATGGTCGATCTGTGGGCCGAGTGGTGTTCGAAGTACCCGATCCGGTCCATCGAGGACGGACTGGCGGAAAACGACTGGGCGGGGTGGCGCCGCCTGACGGAGCGGCTGGGGGAGCGGGTACAGCTCGTCGGTGACGATCTCTTCGTGACGAACCCGAAATTCGTCGCCCGCGGGCTGGAGGAGAAGGCCGCCAACGCGCTTCTGGTGAAGGTGAACCAGATCGGGACGCTGAGCGAGACGCTCGCGGCGGTCGATCTTGCCATGCGCAGCGGCTGGGCGGCGGTGATGTCGCACCGCTCGGGGGAGACCGAGGACGCGACGATCGCCGACCTGGCGGTGGCGACCAACTGCGGACAGATCAAGACCGGGGCGCCGTGCCGCTCGGACCGGAACGCGAAGTACAATCAGTTGCTGCGCATCGCCGATGACCTTGGCGACGCGGCGGTATACGGCCCGCAGGGAGGCTGGCGGCGGTAACGCAGCGGCCGGGGGCAATGGAGTGCGCCTGTGAGGCGGTACGGCGGTCACGGAGGCGGATCGGATCTCGGGGCACGATTCCGGCGTGTCGTCGGTGACCCGGGAAACCCACTGGCGTGGTCGGTGCCGCTCTACCGGTTGTGGGGGATCGAGGTGCGGCTGCACCTGGTCTTCATCATCTTCCTCCTTGGCGAGTTGATCCGGGGGGCGGTCACGGACGTCGGGCTGGCCCACACTGCGGCGGTCATGGGCGGGCTGTTCGGGCTGGTGCTGCTGCACGAGTACGGCCACTGCTTCGCGTGCCGCGCCGTCGGGGGCGAGGCCGACCGGATCATGCTCTGGCCGCTGGGCGGGCTGGCCTATGTCGACCCGCCGCACGAATGGAAGGCGAACCTGATCACGACGCTCGGAGGGCCGGCGGTGAACGCGGCGCTGCTGCCGGTGCTCGGGTTCGCGGTGCTGGGGCTGACGGGAAGCTGGTCGCACGTCGTGTTCAACCCGTTTGCGCCGTGGGCAGCGCAGCCGCTCGGCGGGCCGGTGGTGACGCTGGTTTGGTGGCTGCACTATCTGAACTTCCTGCTGCTGGCCTTCAACATGCTGCTGCCGATGTACCCGATGGATGCCGGGCGGACGCTGCAGAACCTGCTGTGGGCGCGGCTGGGCTACCGGCGGGCGCAGGAGATCGCGGTGACGGCGGGATTCGTCGTGGCGCTGGCGGTCGGGCTGCTCGGGATGTATACCGAGCAGATGATCCTGTTCGCGATCGCGATCTTCGCCGGGCTGACGTGCTTCATGGAGCGGCAGCGGCTGCAATCGGAGCCCGAGGAGTTCGGCGCCGGAGTAGGCTACTCGGACGCCGCCTACGACCGCGTGCTGCGCGAGCAGCAGGAGGGGCCGTCCAAGGCGGAGATCAAAAGGCGGAAGCGCGAGGAGGCCGAGCAGGTCGAACTCGACCGCATCCTGGCGAAGATCGCCGAGGAGGGAATGGGCGGCCTGAGCCGGACCGAGCGAAATTTTCTTCAGCGGACCAGCGCCCGCAAGCGGAAGGGCGGCTGAGGCCGGCCCAACAATGAGCGGCGGGCCGGGCCGCGGGGCGTGGGCCTCGCAGACGCCCGCCAGAGAGGATGACACGCGGACATGGGACTTGCGGATCGCGATTACTACCGCAGCGACAGGGGGCGAGGCGGCGGGTGGGCCGGGGGCGGCGGCGTGGCCCGGCTGAGCGGGTTCTCGGTCAACACGTGGCTGATCATCGCGAACGTCGCGGTGTTCCTGATTCAGGGCACGCTGAAGCGGAACGTCATCGGCTATGGCCCGGTGCAGTTCCAGTTCCCCATGGACCCGATCGAGGCGTATGGGCACTTTTCGACGACGCTGGGCTTCTTCAAGCTCGAGGTCTGGCGGCTGATCACGTTCCAGTTCCTGCACGCCGGGTTCATGCACCTCTTCTTCAACATGTTCGGGCTGTTCATCTTCGGCTCGATCGTGGAGCAGTTTCTCGGGCGCCGGCGGTACCTGGCGTTCTACCTGATCTGCGGGATCTTCGGCGGGCTGACATACCTGCTTCTGAACCTGGCGCACCAGTTCGGCGTTGCGCTGCCCGGCGTGCTCAACACGCCGCCGCAGACGCCGCTGATCGGCGCGTCGGCGGGCGTTTTCGGCGTGATCGTCGCCTGCGCCTACATCGCGCCGAACGCGATCGTGCAACTGATTCTGCCGCCGATCCCGCTGCGGATGAAGTGGTTCGCCTATGGGTATGTGGCTATCGCCTTCGTCTCGCTCATCGCGGGCGCGCGCAACGCGGGGGGCGACGCGGCCCATCTCGGCGGGGCGATCGCGGGGTTCATCTTCATCCGCAACGCCCATCTGCTCACGGACTTCTTCGACGTCTTCAGAGATTCAAGCAAGCCGGCGCGCGACGGGCGGTCGCCGCGCCCCCCGCGCGGAGGGGGGCGAGCGTTGCGCGCCCCGCGCCGCGGCCCGGATGAGGCCGAGATCGATCGCATTCTCGCGAAGGTCAGCACGCAGGGCGTTCACAGCCTGACCGAGGCCGAGAAGCGCACGCTGGCGGCCCGGACGGACGCCGAGCGCCGCCGCCGGGCGTGACCGCGCTTTGAACGGCGCTTTGGCTACCCTTGCCCCGATGCCCCCCCTCGACCAGCCCGTCCTGTTCATCGGCGCCGGGGCCATGGGGTCGGCGATCATCCGCGGCGCCATCGAGGCGGGCACGCTCGACGAGCGCCGGCTGTGCATCGCCGATCCTGCCGCGGAGCGGCGCGAGGGCTTCTCTCACGCGTTCAGCACCGGCGGCGAAGCGGCGGACTGGTTTACCGGCGCCGACCCGAACGACCGGGGCGTGATCGTGCTCGCGGTGAAGCCGCAGACGCTCGGGGCGGTCCAGCGCGAACTGCAGCGGCGGCTGGCGGGATCGCGCCGCATCGTCATCACCATCCTCGCCGGGGCGCACTCGGATACGGTGCGGGCGGCGCTGGGCGGGACGGTGCGCATCATCCGGGTGATGCCCAACCTGCCGGCGAGCGTGCGGCGGGGGATCAGCGCCATCGCCCTCGGCGCCGGCGCCCGGGAGGGGGATCAGCAGGTGGCGATCGCGCTGCTCGGGGGCGTCGGGGAGACGATCGAGATCCCCGAGCGGCTGATGGACGCGTTCACCGCCGTTGCAGGTTCGGGGCCGGCGTATCTGTTCTATCTCGCCGAGGGCATGCTGCACGCGGCGGTCCGGCTCGGCTTCGAGCAGGATGTCGCCGAGCGGATCGTGCGGGCGACGATCGAGGGATCCAGCGGCATGCTCGCCGCGACCAACACGACGCCCTCCGAGCTTCGGGCCCGCGTCACGAGCAAGGGCGGAACGACCGCGGCGGCGATGGCGGTCTTCGATGAGGCCCGCACGCTGGAGACGATCGTCGCGGCGATCAGGGCGGCGCGGGAGCGCGGGGCGGAGTTGGCGCGGGAAGTGGAGTGAGGCGCGGCGGTCAGGCCGCCGGCGGGGCGTCCGCGAATCCCACCACCAACTCCAGTTTTCCATCGAGCGAGAGGCGGGCGAAGTTCTCGCCGCGCATCATGATCGCGCCATCGGGCCCTGCCGCCTGCCAGCCGATGCGCACAAAGCCATGGGTGTGCTGCGCCGGCGTGGCGGCGGTCATCGTCATCTGAATGTGGCGCAGCGCGTTGCCGATGTGGGCGCCGAGGTTCTCGACGCCATCGACGCAGGCCCACCCGTCGCGAAACCGCACATCCGGCTCGCAGCACTGCCTGAGCAGCGCGAGGCGAGCGGTGTCGTCGCGGGCGCCCCACGCCTCGAACCACGCGGCCATCACTCCCGCCGCGGCGGCGCCCACCTGCTCGGCAGCGCACTCGCCGGCCATGAGCGAGAGGTAGTGCCGCCAGCCGATCTCGTGCCCGCTGCGCTGCTCGGGCGTGGGCAGGCCGCTGTGCCGCAGGCGGAGCATCGTCCCCTCGGGGATCTGCTCGAGCGTGATCTCGACGGTTGACGACTCCGGCGCAACCACCTGCCCGTCGCCCTCATACCCCCAACTGAACCGGAAGAGCCGGTCCGGCTCGATCGCCAGCACCCTGCCGCGCATCACCGTGCCGCCCTGGTATGCGATGCGCACCAGCCCGCCCTGCCGCGGGTCGATCGTGGCCACGCCGCCGCCGGGGCCGGCCCACCAGCGCGCGAATCGTTCCGGATCGGTAAAGAAACGGAAGACCGTCTCCGGGCGGGCGCGGATGGCGCAGGTGGTTTCAACGGTCGCGGGTTCGGTCGTGGGGTTCGTGGATGCGGGTGTCATCCGTCCTCCTGGCTCGTGGCGCGCGGCGGCGCGGGATGGCGATCTCGTCGGCCTCGGCGAGCATCTTGAGATGGGTCGTGCGCTCGGCCCACATGGCTTCCAGGGCGCCGGCGATGGGCCCCAGGCGGGTGCGGTCGGCGGTGTACAGCCGCCGGCGGCCATCGCGCCGCTGGCGGATGAGCCCCGCTTCGCGGAGGACCGTCAGGTGCTGGCTGATGGCCCCGAACGTGACCTCGAAACAGGCAGCGATCTCCCCCGCGCTGAGTTCCCGGACCCAGACGAGGCGGAGGATCTCCATCCGCTTGGGCTCGGCGAGCAGGGTGAGGGGATCGGGTCGCGGCACGAGGTCATTTTAGAGTACACTAAAGTATTTGTCAACGCCCATAAACCCGTAGCGGCCACGCCCCCCACTACACTCCCGGCGCCATGACCGCCCCCGAAACCAGCCTGCCGCGGCCAGCGCGGGCGCCCCAACCGGCTGGGGTGGTCCGGGTTCGGGTCCGCTACTGCGAGTGCGACCCGATGGGCGTCGCGCATCACGCCAGCTTCGTGCCCTGGCTGGAGATGGGCCGGACCGAGCTGCTGCGCCACAGCGGGGTGAGCTACGCCCAGCTCGAGGCGGCTGGGGTTTTCCTGGTGGTTACGAAACTCGACCTGCGCTTCCGGCGCCCGGCGCGGTACGACGACGTGCTGGAAGTTCGGACGCGGTTCGTGGGCGGGAGCCG
>CAYMJK010000379.1:0-3020 GCA_964390535.1 uncultured Phycisphaeraceae bacterium
CACGCGGCCCCCTTCGCGTACACTGTGCTTCATGGACAGCGGCGAATACACCGTGGCTCTCGACGCCTTCGAAGGCCCGCTCGATCTGCTGCTGCATCTCATCCGCCGCGCCGAGGTGGACATCCACGACATCCCGATCGCGATGATCGCGGATCAGTACGTCTCGTTCCTCGAGGCGATCGACCGCATCGACATCGATCTCGCCGGCGAGTTCCTCCTGATGGCGGCAACGCTGACCGAGATCAAGGCCCGCTCGTTGTCGCCGCAGGATGACCGCGCGGGGGCGGACGGCGAGGATGATGGCGCCGCGCACCGCGAGCCCGCCGATCCGCGTCAGGAACTCGTCGAGCAACTCCTCGCCTACAAGCGGTACCGCGATGCCGCCGACCGCCTCGAGGCCCGCTTCGACGACTGGCAGCAGCGCACGCCCGTCTCCCCCGTGGGCGTCAGCAGCGCCGAGTTCCAGGCGGCGCTGGAGGCCGCGGGGGCGGGCGAGGTGGATGTCGAGGATCTGGACCTCGTCGATCTCGTCGAAGCCTTCGAGCGCATCTGCGAGAGCGTGAACTTCGATCGTCTCGGCGACCACACCGTGCTCGACGACGAAACGCCGATCGAGCTGCACGCGGCGGACCTCGTGGACCAGCTCACCCGCCGGGGCGAGGAGACGGGCGAGGCGTCGCTCCCTCTGCGGCAGGCGCTGGTGGGGCGCACGCGGCCCGAGGCGATCGGCCTCTTCCTGGCGACGCTCGAACTCGTGCGCCAGCGGCGGCTGCGGGTGCGGAAGCTGAAGGATGGAGAGATTACGCTGGAGCTGCGCGAGCCGGAACGGAGCGAGGCGTCGGACCAGCCGGAGAGCGCCGACGCCGCATCGTGAGGGAGGCTGCAATGGCTACGATGAAGAGGTCGTGGTTCGCCGCGTCGCTTGCGCTTGCCGCAGCGGGCGGCGCGAGGGGGCAGTGGATCAACTGGGAGCATGAGGATCCGCGTGTCCTGGAGACGACGGAGTTCGCATCGAGCGCGGTCCGCACCGCGGAGTCATATCGCATCGCCGCCGATGACTTTGAGATCGACCACCGGACGTTCCTTTCCGAGATCGTCTTCTACTCCGTGGAGACGGGCCCGTCGGACATCATCGGGGCTGATTGGTACATCTATGAGTTCGACGAGGCGACCGGAAAGCCCGGCGATCTGATTGCGGGCGCAGCCGATGCGTACCTCCAGCGCTGGCCCAGCGGATGGGTCAACGACAAGTTCGGCACAATCTATCACAACAGCATCGACCTTGTCGGCAGGACCGAGCGTCTTCGGCCAGGAAGGTACTTCATCGCCTTCCGCACCCACTGCGGCCCCGGCGCCGGGGATCTCGCCAATGCGCCGCTTCACCCGGAGTGGTCGCACGGCGCGGCAACCGCCCACTGGAACGACGATGTACGGGAGGACGGCACAGCGCTCGGCGCGTGGGTTCCGATGACGACTTTCCATCCGACCCCGAAGGAATGGGCATTCGAAGTCCACCCCTTCGCTGCCTGCTACCTCGACTGCGATGGCAATGACCAGATCGACTACTTCGACTTCCTGTGCTTCCTGAAGGAGTTCGCAGCGGGCGAAGCCTACGCAGACTGCGATCAATCGGGTGTGCTTGACTTCTTCGACTTTTTGTGCTTTCAGTACGAATTCAGCACCGGCAGCTGCCCGTGACGCAAAGGAGCCACATTGCGTGGCAGTTTCAAAGCCCCCCTTGACCCCAAAGCCCTCCAGAGCGGGGCTCCTAAGCTTTGGCCTGAAGTTTGAACTTTTCTCGAGGAGAGAGCATGAATCGCAGGATGTTCGCCATCGTCGCCGCCGCAGCGCCCGCCGCGCTCGCCTGCGCCCAGGATTTCCACTGGGTCAACTATGAGAGCACGGCGGCCCTGGAGGCCACGGAGTTCGCCTCCAGCGCTGCCCGCGGCGCCGGCGTGGGCTCGTACCGCATCGCCGCGGACGACTTCGCGCTCGATCGCGAGACGGTCATCACCCGCATCGTCTTCTACTCGGTCGAGGCCTCGGTCCCGATCATCTTCGGTGGCGACTGGTACTTCTATGAGTACGACGACGCCACCGATTCCCCCGGCGCGCTGATCACCGGCAGCCACGATGTTCCGCTGGAGCGCGTGGACAGCGGGCTCGTGAGCGGCACGTTCGGCACGATCTTCCGCAACACCATGGACCTGGATGTCACGCTCCCGGCCGGGCGCTACTTCCTGGCCTTCCGCACGCATACCGCAGGCGAGGGCAAGCCGACGAACCCGCCGCTGCACCCCGAGTGGAGCAAAGGCTCGGCCACGGCATACTGGAACTTCGGCGTGCTCGAGGATGGCAGCACGCTCCCGGCGCCGGATGGCGACTGGGTCCCGATGACGATCTTCAATCCGACGGAGAAGGAGTGGGCCTTCGAGATCGAAGGGGACCCCGTCGCCTGCTACGCCGATTGCGACTCCAGCGGCGAACTCGATTTCTTCGACTTCCTCTGCTTCCAGAACCTGTTCGGCGCCACCGACCCCGCCTCCGACTGCGACGGCTCCGGCACGTTGGATTTCTTCGATTTCCTCTGCTTCCAGAACGCCTTCGCGGCGGGATGCCCGTAACGGGTACGAGGAAGTCGTCACCACAGAGGCGCGGAGGGCACAAGAGAGGGAGTCCGCTGCTCTCTGATCTCTATTCTCTGCTCTCCGCCGTCAGCAACAGGTCCAGGGCCGCGACCGCCGCGCGCGAGGCGGCGTTATCATCCCCCCGCGCCAACGCCAGCGCCCGCCGCGCCTTTTTGACGGTCTTCTCCCGCTGCGCGGGCGCCACCTCGCTCACATTGTCGTACGCGTCTGCCAGCTTGATAAGCCGGGCCCGCCAGTCGGCCGCCGCATGCTGCTCGTCGTATTCGCGCTCACGCCGGGCCTCCGGCAGCGCCATGTTCTTCGTCATCGCGGCGACCAGATCCGCGACATCGGCCCCGAAGCCGTCGGCGATCTCGTCATAATCGACGGTGG
>CAYMJK010000380.1:0-5214 GCA_964390535.1 uncultured Phycisphaeraceae bacterium
CTCCTGCGCGGCAGGCGTGCTGACGGCCGGGCTCAGGCGGAACAGGTACGTGTCCTGGGCCGAAGACACGGTGCTGCACACCAGCGCAGCGCAGGCACACGCCATTCGGTGAGGCACAGCCTCCATCAGCATCCCTTTCTAAGGGCGATCTCAATCATCAGCAGGTCGTCGTACTCAGTGGCGCCGTCTCCATCCCAGTCAGTTCTCAGGTCCCAGCGCCCGAAGGCAGGGGCCGCGCCGATCACCAGCACCCCACGACGCCTTTGTATCACAAGAAGCCGTGGGGCGCCGGGCGCGATTGGGCCATCCTACCCGATTCTGGCGGCCGCGCGCCATCGTTTCGCGGGAAACCCGGAATGAAGACCGAATCACGGGCGCGATGCGCGCCACACGGGCACAAATGGCCGGCGAGCAAGCTCGCCTCCCATCAGATTCCGCGAGAAGCCACCGACGGCCGCCGTCCGTGGCACGCAGGAGCGTTCGAAAGCACTACGGATACCAGTGCGCCTGTGGCGGCAGCGGCGGGTGGTGGCGCCAGTGGTAAGGCGGAGGCGTGGGCGGCGGCGCCCACGGCTGCGGGCTCGTGAAGAAGAGGAAGCTGCCGGGGGAGCGGTGGAGGAAGATGGAGCGCTGCCGCTCGATGGTCGGCGGGAGATCGGCGCCGGCGGTCGCGACGGGCGCCCAACTCGGGGTGGTGGCGCCGAGGGACTCGTCGCGCCGAGTCAGGTACCAGGGATGGGCCGACCGAGGCTCGGCTGCCGCGAGGGCGGCGGCGACGGGCGGACCGGGGAGGACAACCTCCCACGCGCCACCCTGCACGCCACCGGGCGCCCCCTTGTAGCGGACTGGAACGGTCGAGGCGCAGCCGGCCAGGATCATCGCAAGGGCGATGGCGACGGCCGCGCGGGCCATGGTCATGTCTGACATCGCGTACTCCGGCGATGGCTGCCGCGGTGAACATCCGTGCGGCGATGCGCGGGCTCCGCCCGCGCCTCTCTCTCGTGCCACTGACGGCCTCCGCCAGTGCATCCCCCAAACGCGCCCGGGAGGACTCGAACCTCCGACCTGCGGTTTCGGCGCTACCGACGCTTTCGCGCCGGGCCGGACCATCTCTTCACCCTTCCAGCGCGGCCCCAAGGGGGATGCGCTGGAGTGGGGCGCCGGGCGCTGCCCGCCGCAACTGCGGCGAGTTGCGGGGTTATCGGCGGGGCGCCTCACCCGCTGGCCTCTACACCTTCCGCCGGCGATCGACCTGCGACGTTGATCGCGCCTCCGTGACGAGTGTGCCACGGGTTCTGCGCGCCGCCACCTGTCGAGCCCCGCCGACGGCTCGGCTCGGGATTCCCCGTCCGCCCCAACGCGTTGGGGGCGGGTGTGGGCTTCCCCGAGTTCACCCGGTTCGCCACGGCCCGTCACCGGGCCGGGCCCCTCTTACCGAAGGAAACCGCCGCTCTATCCTGACTGAGCTACGGGCGCTCAGCGGCAGTATATGGCTACGGCGGTACGGCAGCGCGGCGAGGCTGCGACAGGGCAGGGCGAGAGCGCAAAGCTCAAAAGCGCAAAGCTCAGATCCGGAACCGGCGCAAAGAAGAGCGGGCCTTCGCGCGACAGGGAAGCGCGCGGGAGGCCCGCGAAATCGGACAGGGTGCGATCCTCAGCGACGCCGACGCGCGACCGCGATACCCGCGAGGCCGAGCAGGGCCAGGGACGCCGGGGCGGGGATCACGAAGATGTCAGTGTCGGCCGTGCCCATGGGGCTGGTCGGGTTGAACCGGAAGAGGAGGCCGAGGCCGGGCAGGTCACTGCCGGACCAGCGGGAAACATCCACGCCGGCAAAGTCCAGGTCGGAGAAGGCGCCGCCGCTGGTGCCGTAGTCGATGGTGAAGCCGCCGCTCAGTAGCGCTTCGACATTGCCGATGGCGTCGATGTCGGCTGCGTAGACATCAGTGCCGTCAACCTCGAGGCGGAGGGACCCGCCGGTGACCTCTCCGTTGTTGAGGTTGAGCATGGCCGAGAAGCCCGTGAGCGTTCCGGTGAACCCCGGCTGCAACTCGAAGGGGCCCGATGGCGGGCTGTCCTGAATCAGCACCGCCGGGAGGCGGCCCGTGCCGAGGCTGAGTTGGACAGCGCCCGTGTGCATCTCGCCATCAAAGGCGGCGGGGGCGCCGGAGCCGTCGAGGATCGTGTAGGAAATCGAGTTGACGTCGAACTGCAGCACCTGCGCCATCGCCGGGGCAGTCAGCAGGCAGACGCCGCACGCCACGAGGGGAATTCGTCCGTTCATGTTCTCTCCGCTCCTCTTCTGCTCTTGGCCGCGGGGCGCCTGGGGCCTCGCGCACTGGCGGCTTCGAGCGCCGTGATCTCTCTCCAGCGATCCTCCGGACCGCTTCGTCTTCTCGGATACAGCGTACCCGATTTTCCGGCCGGAGGAAGTGGTTTTTGCGAATTAAAGAGGGCATGGGGCTCGGATTCCCATGCCCGGCGGCGGGCGTCGGGGTCGCCACGGCCCTGTCTTTTCGGGCGTGGCGCCGTAGCATTGATCCCGCAGAATCTCCCCCACAACAGCCGAACAGGAACAGGCAGCATGGAAGCCGGGATCGTTGGACTCCCCTATGTCGGCAAGACGACCCTCTTCGAGGCCCTGACCGGGGTAGCCCCGGATCCGGGGGCCGCGGGGGCCGGCCGGCCGAACGTGGGTGTTGCGGACATCCCTGACCCGCGGCTGGCCACGCTGGCAGCCCACATCCCGACGAAGAAGTTCGTCCCGGCCCAGCTCAAGCTGGTGGACATTCCCGGACTCGTGCGCGGGTCCAGCGAGGGGGCGGGCATGGGCAACGCCTTCCTGAGCCACATCCGGGATGTGGACGCCATCATCCATGTGGTGCGCTGCTTCACGAAGACTCCGGGCGGGCAGGAGGTCGCGCACGTCGAGGGCTCGCTCGGGCCGGCGCGCGACATCGAGACGATCGAGCTGGAACTCATCTTCGCCGATCTGCAGATGGTCGAGAACGCCCTGCCGCGGGCGGAGAAGGCGGCCCGGAAGCGCGAGAGCGATGCGCTGGCCCGCCTGGCCGTGCTGCAGCGGGCGATGCCGATCCTCTCGGAGGGGCATCCGATCCGCGGCATGAAGCTGGAGGGCGAGGCGGAGCAGAAGGCGTTCAAGGGGCTGGCGATGCTGACGGCGAAGCCGTCGCTGTATGTCGCGAACGTGGATGAGGATGATGCGGCGGGCGACGGGGCCCTAGCGGCGCAGGTGCGCGCGCACGCGGAGGCGATCGGCGCCGAGTTCGTGCCGGTGTGTGCGCGCATCGAGGCCGAGCTGGCGCAGGTGGACGAGGCTGACCGGGCGGAAATGCTCGAATCGCTGGGGCTTGCCGAGCCGGCGCTGCACACGCTGGCGCGGGCGACATACCGGCTGCTGGGGCTGCAGAGCTTCTACACCGCCGGTGAGAAGGAGACGCGGGCGTGGACGGTGCGATCGGGGGCGACCGCGGTGGAGGCGGCGGGGGCGATTCACTCGGACATCCAGCGCGGGTTCATCCGCGCGGAGATCTACAGCGTGGCGGAGCTGGCCCAGTTCAAGAGCGAGAAGGCGATCAAGGAGGCGGGGAAGATGCGGGTGGAGGGGAAGGGGTATGTGATGCGGGATGAGGATGTGTGTCATTTCTTGTTTAACGTGTAGTTGGGGAGAGATCGGGGAGCAGGGGCGCGGAGATCGGAGGTCGGGTATCGGCGATCAGGAGCGAGGGTGGACGGGGCGCGTGGCGGCGGTCGTGATCGGCCTTCCGATCGTCGCGCTGCTGATCCCGGTGGCCCTCGCCGTGCGCGTATACAAAATGCCGCTGGGACGGACCGATCCGGTCGGCGAGCAGGGCATCCAGCGGATTGCAATGACGCTGATCGCGATCGGGCTGCTGCCGGTGCTGCTCATTCTGATTCTGTTCAGTGGCGCGGAGCGGCGCGTGCGCAGGCTGGTTGCGCGGGCGCGGAGGGCGGCGCGCGGCGGTTCGGGAGCGCCTGGCGATCCCGTCGGGGCAGACGATCGACGAGAGGACGACGTGTGATCTTCGCGGCGAAACCGGCGACACCCGGACTTGTCCGCTGGATGGCGGGTTGGCTGCTGCGCGCAGGGCTGTGCGCGGCGCTGCTGTTCGCCGAGAGCGGGTGTTATGTCTGGCGGGATGGCGCCGCGGATCGGTCGGCGCGGGTTCCGGAGGTTCCGCCGCTGTCGGCGGAGGACTGGCCTCTCGTGGATTCGACCGACGTCGCCGCCCTGCATGCGCAGACGCGGGACGCGTTCGACGACGAGGGGTGGCAGCACAAGGGCGACCGGCTGCTCCGGCGCCGGCTCGTGCGCAACCAGCTCGGGGAGACGGGGCTGCTGCGGGTGGTGGAGGACGATGGGCTGGTCAGTCTGGCTGTCGAAGCGATGTTTGGCCTGGAGGGGATGACGCAGCGCCTGGTCGGGTTCCAGCCGAACGGCGCGTTCCTCACCGCGCGGTCGCTGGAGCGCCGGCGCCGCCGCCACGACATGGAGCATCGCATCGACGGGCCATCCGAGGACGACGATCCGGCGCCACTCTGGCTCGGGGCCGGTGTGGACATCGGTTTTCCTCTGGCCGTGGACGCCGAAGCGCGGGGAGTCATCATCCATCTGCCGGCGCTCATCGGCATGAAGTACGAGCAGCGCATGGTGGACGAGCTGCGCGATCGCGGGTGGACGATGCTGCACGTCCGCGGGCCAACGAAGGCGATTCCGCCGAACGATGCTGCGATTCAGGAGGCGAAGGCGCGGAGGGCCCGGCGGGTGTTCGCGATGATCGATGAGCGCGAGCGCGCCCTTGCCGGAGCGACCGGCGCGGCGGATCTCGAGTCCTGGGACCGTCCGAACCTCCCCACCGAGGAATACCAGGAGATCGCCCGGCTCATCGAGGCCGAAATCCCGCTTCCGCCGACGGGTTTTGAGGCTCTGCCGGGGGAGACGCCGGAGGAGGTGGCGGGGCGGATTGCGCGCGCGGTGGACGATGCGCTGGCCGAGGGGGCGTATGCGGCGGAGGCGGCGCTGGGCGCCCTGCTGGAGGAGCATCCCGCCCTGCGCGAGCGGCCGGTGGTGGTGATCGGGTTCAGCGCCGGCGCGCTGGCGGCGCCGACGGTGGCCGCGCGGCTGGCGGAGCGCATCGACGCCCTGGTGCTCATCGGTGGCGGCGCCGACAC
>CAYMJK010000381.1:0-5491 GCA_964390535.1 uncultured Phycisphaeraceae bacterium
TGGGGGAAGGGGATCTTGCAGCGGCGGATGGCCTCGGACTTTCCGGAGGCGGGCTCGCCGACGATGGCGATCCAGGGGAGGGCGTTCATGCTGAGGCCGAGGGACTCAAGCGTCTCGATGCCGGATTCGAACTTGCGCTGGAGGCTCTCGAGTTCGGCCTGCCGGTCGGCGCCGCCGGCGGGCTGCTTGGACGACATGCGGATGGTGTCGTCGATCTTGCGGTCTTTACGGCGCTTGCGGGCCCGCTGGAGGAGCAGATAGGCGCCGACGAGGAGGGCGACGCAGGCGAGGCCGCCGACGAGCACGATGAGGGCGCGCGGGGACTCGATCCCGACGATCGCGAGAGAGGCGAGGGCGACGGCGCCCATGACCAGTGCGGCTTTCTGCTCCTGGATCAGGCTCTTGAGCATGGGGTCTCCGGGATCATGCGGGCATCACGCGCCGCCGGACCCGTCCGCCGGGGCGCTGGCGGCGGTCTCGACGATGTCGTCGAGCGCCCCTTCCAGATCGCTCTTGGCGGTGTTGAACATCGCGAGAATGGTGACGAAGGCGACGACGATCATCCCTGCGGTGACGAGGCCCCAGAGCTTGAGCCGGGAGGTGGGCGGCTCGTAGAGGTTGCTGTCGTCGGTGTGCTCGTAGGCCTCGGGGCAGATGCGGCCGCCGACGCGCTTGCGCTCGAGGGATTCGAGGCGCCGGGCGAGATCGGCCATCTTGCCGCGGAGGTACTCGGGCTGGCCGGCGTACAGGCCGGTGAAGCCGAGCCCGATGCAGATGTAGAAGACCTCGAGTCGGTCGGTGGCCTCCTTCGACCGGTCGGCGAGGGCTTCATCCAGGCAGATCCAGAAGCGTTCGTCGCCGACGGCCTCCTCGTAGCGGGTCTGCTCCAGCGGCTCCCACTCCATGGCGAAGGGGAGCTGGCTGTCGATGATCATGGAGTCCAAGAAGTAGACGAGCACCTGCAGGAGCTTGCCGCCGTTGTCATCGAACTGCGGGCGCAGGGCGGCATCCGCGCGGGCGCGATCGGCAACGCCGTCGAGCAGGGCGATGACGTCGGCGCGGACGCGCTGCCGGTCGGGCGCAGCGCCGGCGCGGGCGGAGCGGTTGAGCTGGCAGATGTAGCGGAACAGCGGCTCGCATGCCTCGGCGGGTCGCATGGTCAGGCCCCCTGCGGTATGGTCATGAACAGCGCGAGCGAGAAGTCGGACTCTTCCATGCCGGGCCACCGGACGCCGACGCGTCCCTCGGCCTCGATGCGGCTCCACATGGCCTCGCTCTCGGCCCGCTGGATGCGGAAATACTGGAGATCGGCGCGCATGGGGAGCGGGGCGTGGGGCTCGTACTTGAGCTTGACGCCGTAGACGCGCGTCTTGGCGACGAGGCCGCCGGGCATGAACTTGAACGTCGCGCCATCCTCGACGAGGCGCCGGACGGTCTCGGGGTCTTCGCCGGAGCGGACGCCGAGAAAATACTGGTTGGGCGTCTGGAGGTGCCTGGGCTCGAGGTCGGCGAGCCAGGGGCTTTCGGGCGTTTCGCGGGTGAAGTCGAGCGTCCAGAAGGTTTCGGTCTCGCCGCCGGCGGTGAGGGGGCGGATCTTCTCGTAGAGCGTGAGGAAGGTGACCAGCGGGCGGTCGTGGCGGTAGGGGACGAAGGCGTCGGGCTCCTCGGCGGGGCGCAGGGCGGCGAGTTCGGCGAGCAGCGTGGTGAGTTCGAGGTAGGCGTCGTAGGGGTGGACCGCCGGGCGGTCGCGCAGGGCCCGGAGGCGGGCCGCGGCGGAGGCGACAACGCGGAGCTGGAGCAGGTTGTGCAACTGCTCGCCTTGAACGGCCTGGTAGTTGAAGCCCTGGCGGGTCATGACGGCGGCGAGGTCGTCGCGCCGGCGGGCGGCGAGGTCGGAGAGTTCGTAGACGATCTCGCGGATGCGGGCCGAGCCAGTGAGCAGCAGGCAGGGGGGGGCGTGGTCGGGATCGCGCCGGAGGGTCGGCCCCGCGGCGGAGGCCTGGGTGACGATGCGCAGCAGCGGGATGACCTCGAGGTCGGTGGTGTCCTGGCCCTCGATGATGAGGCGGGCGTTGATGCGCCGGACAAGCAGTTGCTGGCGGTTGTCGCCGGAGTTCTCGTCGTACCAGTCTGACTCGGCGACGCGGTAGAGCTCTTTGCGCGTCGAGGGGACGGCGGCATCCGGGGGGACGGCGTTGGGGGCGCGGGGGCGCCAGAGGGGGACGGCGAGGCTGATAGCGAGGCTGCCATCGGACTCGCCGAGAGCGTCCTCGATGGAGAGGGAGGGAAGATCGGCGTTGGCGCCGATCTCGAGATAGAGGCCCGAGGGCATGACAGCGCGGAGGGCCGTGAAGCGGACGATGCGGTTTTCCAGGGCGTCGTCGGCGATGGTCGCTTCGATGACGCCGTAGGGATAGCCGACGGCGAGGGCGCGATCGGCCGCGCGGGACTCGGCGGACCAGCGCGAGAGCCACTGGAGATGGTGCGGTCGGAGAAAGAGTCCCTCGTGCCAGTGGATATCGCAGCGCATCAGAGCCTCTCGGACGCCGAGCCGGTCCCGTGCCGATACTTCTTCGCGCCGTCGACGATCAACTGCTTGATCTCGCGCTCGATCTCGGTCTCCTCAAGCGTTGCGGCGACCTCTTTGTATCGTCTCCAGCAGGCGGAATCGACGCCCATTTCGTGCCAGCGCTTGTCCTGACGGGCGATGGCTTCGATGGCGGCGGGGCCGAGGCGCTGGTTGAGGTCATCGCCGAGGCGACGGCCGACGGCGCCGACGGAGGCGATGAGGGCCGCGATCAGGCTGCGGATCCCCTCGAGCTGCTCGGCGAGCTGCGATCTGGAGATGTCGGTGTCGCCGGTGGCGTAGCGGCGGACGCCGAGGGCGAGTTCGTCGCGCGGGAGGCCGGCGGCGCCGCCGGAAAGCTCGCGCCAGGTCTTGCAGACGAGACGATCGACGCTGCCGACGAAGGCGGCGGTCTCGGCGAGGGCGCCGGCGACGCGATCGGCATCCAGGGCGGCGTCTTCGGGGGCGCCGATGCGCTCGAGCAGATCGTTTTCGGCCTGCGGGCTCCACCCTCCGGGGCCGCCGGCGGCAAAGAGACCGCTCTGGCGCAGCTCGCGGGCGGCGGCCTCGCGCTCGTCGGGGGTCATGCGGGGGGCCATGGCGGCGAGGGCGCGGGCCAGTTCGACCGGGCTCTGCTCGGCGCCGGCGCCTGCATCTTCGGGCGGGCGGGCGGCGCGGGCCATCTCGGAGTCCCAGGTCGGGAACTGCTCGAGCAGTTCCTCGAGGAGGGCGCGGCGGCGGGCGGGGGTCTGGTCGCCGAGGACGCGCTCGACCTCCTCGGTGAGGTGCTCGCGGCGCTGATCGGGCGGGACATCGGCGAAATCGGCCTGAATGAGGCGCAGGCGCGAGGCGATGAGCCTTGCCAGCGCTGCGACTTCGGTATCCGGCGCGGTCGGCATCGAGACACTCCCCCCGGCGACGGCCGGGCCGGCCCATTCTACCGCAGGCGCGTCGGCGGCACGCGCCCGGATTCAGGAATCGCTTGCGATCCGGCGCCGGGGCGCGGGCTCAGGGCGGGGGCGGCATGTACTCGAACCGCCGGATCTGGAAGGCAAAGGCGACGCCCAGCCGCGGCGGGCCGCCGGTAAAGGCAAGGCGGAAGCCCACATCGGCGTAACCGCGCAGCGCCAGCCGGACGGGGTAGATGGCGCCTGCGTCGGGCACGTGGATCGGGCAGGAGAGGGCCGAGCGGCCCATAACGCCGCTGGCGCTGGCGCGGCGTGCGGCCGTGATGAGCGCCTTGGCCTCGCTGCCGCTGAGCGGGCCCGTGGGCGGTTCGATGACGCCGTCGGCGCCGCGCTCGGATGTCTCGCCGCAGACCCACTCGGCGACGTTGCCGACGAGGTCGAAGAAGCGGGCCTCGGCGGGCGCGAGCTGGGGGACCGGGCGGGGGTAGATCGAGCCGTCATCCGGGGCATCGTCGGCGACGATCGCGGAGGCGAGCTGGGGGCGCTGGGCGGGCGCCGTACTTGGCCAGACGATGGCCTCGTCCGGGAAGGCGAGGGCCGGCTCTCTGGCGTCGTCGATCAGCTCGCTCCGGAGCCTCTCGACGAGGTCGCGCTGCATGGCGAAGCGCTGGTCGCGCAGATTGTCGGGGGCGCCGGGGGCACGGGGAAGCTTGAGGGCCGCGCCAACTTCGGCGGGAGTCGGCAGGCGGCAGCCGATCTGCGAGGCGACGCCGAGGGCGAGCGACTGGCTGACCATGTTGATGGGGTGGCGCTCGCTTCGGCGCTCGAAACGCCTTTCGACGTAGAACTCGGGCTCGCCGCGTTCGGTGACGAGGTTGGCGACATCGGGGTGTTCGACATTGACCCAGGTCCAGCCGAGATGGTCGTCCTGGGCGACGACGACCTCGCCGTCCACAATGCGCCATGTCGTCCTCGAGGTCGCCGACCCCGGCACGCTGTCCAGCGACTGGAAGTCGGCGAGCCACTGCTCGAAGGCGGCGCCGCCGCCATCCAATTCGGCGGCGACTGCGCGCAGGATGTGGGTGAAGGTCTCCGTCGATGTCTCGGTGGCGCAGAGGAAGGCGGAGGGCTCTTCGCCTCCGGGCTCGACGCGGCGGAAGGTCAGGGTCTCGCCCCAGGGCATCTGGAAGCGGCGGACCTCCGGATCGGCGCCATCATCGATGCGCACTGCCCTCAGGGCTCCGAGCCACTCGGCTTCCGGGCCGAGGGCGTCGGTCTGGAAGCCGATGGGGCCGTCGGGATTGTCGAGGCTCTCCTGGAGCATGTCGCGGAAGGGGCGAAGGGCGGTTTCGCTGGCGCCGAGGTCGGTTGCGGCGGCGAGGAAATCAGAGAGGCGGTCCTGCGCGGGCTGCGTCTCCAGGGCGCGGAGGGCCTGCATCGAGGCGTCGGCCTTGAGCGCAGCCAGCAGTATGTTGAAACGCGAGCGGTCGCTGAGGCGGGTGAACTGCGGTGAATCGTGCGCCGGGACGGGGTCGAAGAGGCGGGGGGCGGCGCCGAGGGCGGCGGCGATCTGCTCGGTGTCGTCGGCGGTCTCGAGGCAGTTCTCCCAGGCGAGGGAGCAGGCGGGCGCCCAGGTCGTGGCGAACTCGGTCACGCGCTGCGGCGCGTGGGCTGCCGCCAGTGCGCGCGCGCGGTCGTAGGCCGTGAGCATCAGTTCCAGGTCGCCGAGCTGCAAACGCTCGAGGGCGGGGACGGCGCGCCGCCACGCGGCAACGGCAACGGCTGGCTGCCGGGCCGCGTCGGCGGCGATGCGCAGCGCCTCGGCGAGGGCCGGCGCGCCGGCGCCATCTGGATCTGGCAGGGCGCCGAGGGCGTTCACGAGGGCGGTGGTCTGCCCGGCGGCATCCGCGATGTCGCCCCACGCGGGGCTGTCCTGCGCACGGCGCCACAGGTCGGCGATTGTCGAGTTTGGCGCGGCATCCTCGACCGGGTCGGGCGCGCGGTCGGTGAGGTCGCC
>CAYMJK010000382.1:0-2582 GCA_964390535.1 uncultured Phycisphaeraceae bacterium
TCGCCGACCGGCTCGGCATGCGCCCGCCCCGCGTCCGCGTCACCGATCGCCTCGCCTCCCCCGTCGTCTGGACACTCGGCCGCCCCACGCTCCTCTGGCCGTCCGAAAGCGCCGGCGCCAGCGCGCTGCTGCAGCAGAGCAGCGTCATCGCCCACGAACTGGCGCACATCCGCCGGCGCGATCACTGGATGATCTGGCTCGAGCTCGCCTGCACCATCGCGCTCTGGTGGAACCCCGTGATGTGGGTCGCGCGCCGCCAGATGCGTCGCTGCGCCGAGTTCGCCTGCGACGCCTGGGCCGTCGCCAACTTCCCCGCCCAGCGCCGCCTCTACGCCGAGCTGCTCATCGCCATCTCCGAGCGCCGCTCCTGCCCCCTCGGCGCCGTCGCGCTCGGCGCGGTCGATGCCGACCGGCGCAGCTTCGAGCGCCGCCTGAAGCTCATCATGCGCGGCCCCGCCTCCTACCGCACCCCCCGCGCCGCCGCCGCACTCGTCGCCACGCTCTCCCTGCTCGCCGTCGCGCCCGCCTGGTCGGTGACCGCCGGCGCCGGCGCCGAGCCGGAGATCACCCTCCGCGTCGACCCCGCCATCGCCGACGAGCTGCGCCCCGCGATCGAGGCGTCCATCCTCGCCCGCAAGGCCCGCCGCCTCTTCGAACTCGGCGAGTGGGCCCACGCCGCCGCCGCCTATCACCTCCTCGTCCAGCGCCGCCCCGGCGATGGCGAGGCTCTCAGCCGGCTCGGCGCCGCCCGCCTCATGGATGGCCGCCCCGCCGAGGCGATCGCCGCCTTCCGCGCCCAGTGCGCCCTCAACTACCGCCGCCCCCTCGGCGAGTTCAACCTCGCCGCTGCCCACGCCCGCGCCGGCGACCTCGACGAAGCCGCCGAGCGCCTCGCCTTCGCCGTGCGCATCGGCTTCGACGATCTCCAGATGCTCCGCTCCGATCCCGACCTCGATCCCCTCCGCGCCACCGACGCCTACCGCGACGCCATCGCCACCATCGAGCGCGCCGCAGCGCTCAACACGCAAGCCAACGAAGCCTTCGACGCCGGCGATCTCCACCAGGCCGCCGCCCACTGGGCCGCGCTCCTCGAAGCCACCCCCTGGAACACCCGCGCCATCCACCAGCTCGGCTATTGCCAGATCCGGACCGTCGCCTGCGCCGACGCCATCGCGACATACAGCCGCCTGCTCGAGATCGGCGTCATGGTCCCCCTCGCCTCCTACAACACCGCCTGCGCTGCCGCCATCGCCGGCGACCCGGACCTCGCTCTCCGCTCCCTCGAAGCCGCCATCGACGCCGGCTTCCGCGACTACAAGCTCCTCACCTCCGACGAGGATCTCGCCGCAATCCGCGGCAGCGCCGAGTTCGACCGCATCCAGAACAAGCTCCTCGAGCGCGTCCGCCTCGCCCGCGAGATGCAGCTCGCCGCCGAGTTCGGCGACTGGGCCGGCGCCGAAACCGCCGCCGCCGCACTCCTGCAACTCAACCCCGGCTCGGGTGACACATGGGCCGGCCTCGGAGAGGCGCGCCTGGCGCAGGGGGAGGCGCCAGGCGCCGCCGAGGCCTTCGCCCGCCAGATCGCCACCGGCCAGGATGTCCCCGCCGGCCTCTACAGCCTCGCCTGCGCCCTCGCAGCGCAGCAGCGCCCGGATGACGCCCTCGCCCACCTCCGCGCTGCCATCGACGCCGGTTTCGACGACGCCACCCGCATCCAGGCCGATGCCGCCCTCGATCCCCTGCGCCCCCACCCCGGCTTCGAAGCCGTCACCCAGTCCCTCGACGACGCCGGCGTCCTCTCCAAGTTCGGCGCCGTCGACTGGAGCCACCTGCTCGACCGCACCCGCCGCCAGTTGAACGATGCCCCCACCGACGGCCGCGCCCACCTCCGCCTCGGCTGGGCCCACCTCCGCCTCGGCGACTACGACGACGCCATCGCCGCCTTCAACGAGCAGGAGCGCCTCGGCTGCGCCCCCGGCATCGCCCGCTACAACGTCGCCTGCGCCCTCGCCCTCGCCGGCAGACCCAGCGAAGCCATCGACTGGCTCGAAACCTCCCTCGAAAAGGGCTTCATCGACCCCGCCCACGCCGCGGCAGACCTCGACCTCAAATCCCTGCGCAACCACCCCCGCTTCCAGACCTTCCTCGAAAAAGCCCGCGGCATCCGCAAGGTCGAACAAGGAAGCAGCATGATGTACTGATCGCGCGCACAGGCGCCGTCCACCCCGCCGCCAACGACATGTTGTGCCCTGCCGCGGCCCGCATTCATGCGGCAGCCGGAGCCACGCAGACGGCAGCGCGCAACACCAAAGGCCCGCTCACCCGGCAAGCCTCCCCGCTGGGGAGCGGGTCCTTTTTGCGCGCCCCCCCCACGCACAACAAAAAGCACAACAAAAAGCCCCGCCTCAACCGAGACGGGGCCGCAAAAACCTTCTCGTGCGCCGCGTTACCAGCCGCCGCCGCCGCCCCCGCCCCCGCGACGACCACCGCCACCCCCACCACCACCGCGGCCACCGCCATACCCGCCGCCGCCTCCGCCACCCCCGCTCCGCTGCTCCCGCGGCCGAGCCTCGTTGACAGTC
>CAYMJK010000383.1:0-7761 GCA_964390535.1 uncultured Phycisphaeraceae bacterium
GCGGCGAGGGGGCGTGGGAGATCGCGGGGCTGGACCCGGGCGCCGAGCGGCGCCGGATCGGGGCATCCGCGCGTGCGCCGGGGTCGCCGGTGCGCGCGTGCGCATCGGTGGAGAAGGCGCACACGAGCGTCGGTGACCTGGATCGGGTGCTGGAGCGCGTCGGCGGGGCGGGCGAGCCCGTGCGCATCGACAGCCAGTGCAAGTACGCGGTCGTGGCGCGCGGCCAGGCGGACGCGTACCTGCGCATGCCGACGCGGGCGGGGTACATCGAGCGCATCTGGGATCATGCCGCGGGCGCGCTGGTGGCGACCGAGGCGGGGGCGATGGTGACGGACATCGCCGGCGCGGAGCTGGATTTTTCACACGGGCGCGGGCTGGAGATGAATCGCGGGATCGTGTGCGCGGCGCCGTGGGCGCATGGGGGGATTGTCGGGGCGATCCGAGAGCTCAGAGAGTAGAGACAGAGATCAGAGATCAGAGATCAGATTCGCTTTTCCTTACGGGCAGCCGGCGGCGAACTCGTTCTGGAAGGCGAGGAAGTCGAAGAAGTCGAGGACGCCATCGCCCGTGAAGTCGGCGGCGAGGTCGCCGGCGGCGAACAGGTTCTGGAACCCGAGGAAATCGAAGAAGTCGAGCGCGCCATCGCCGGTGATGTCGGCGCGGCAGGCGTCCCCGCCATCGGTGAGGATCCAGAACCGGTCGATGCCGGCCTCGGTGACCGAGTCGTTGGGGTTGTCGGTGGCACTGAAGCGCACGCGCACCTCGTCGGTGAGCGGCACGAGATCGCCGACGACGAAGCTCGCCAACTCCCAGCCGCTGCGATGGCCGACGCTCTCGACCTGTGTCCAGCTCACGCCGCCGTCGTTGGAAACTTCGACAACGAGCCGGTCGATATCGAGATCGTCATTGCTGAACCAGCGGGCGTAGGAGACCTGGGCCTCGTCCACCTCGGAGAGGTCGAAGATCGGGCTGATGAGGCGCGTCGGGCCGCCATCGACATCGGAATTGGCTGCGAACGGGTCGTTGTCGGTGAGGAAGCACTGGCCCGAGCCGTCGAAATCTGCCAGCGGGTCGCCGCGGCCCCAGTTCTCGGGGACGCCGCGGTCCCATGCGCCATCACTGACCCCCACGTTCTCGACGGTCCAGCCGGCGGCGGTCTCAAAGTCGAGGCGGGCCAGCTCGGCGCCGGCGATCGCGCTGTGGAAGTCGCCGGGAGCGCCGGCGGGGGACCGCGCCGTCTTTCCGCTGGTGGTCTGCACCTCGACGTAGAAGTCCACCTGCGTGAACACGGCGACGCCCGGGATCTCGGCGGTGTACTCGTTCGGCGCCGTCTCCATCATCGGGATCGGAATGAACGAGCCGCCAGTGCTCACCAGCAGCCGCCCCGTGCCGGGCGCCGGCTCCTCGGTGAACGCCTCGACCACGACCGGGAAGCTGGTCCCCGCCGAGGGCGTCATGAGGTCCGGGAGGCCGGCGGGGAACGCGAAGCCGACGAGTTGCACCGGCGGAACATCCACGCCGTGGCGGTCGAAGGCCGCGGCGATCTCGTCGTAGTGGGGTGTCCCGTTCTCGAGCATTCCATCATCGTCATCGACGGTGAGAACCTCGATGGCGGTCAGTTCGCCGATGGCGTCGCCGCCGAAGCCATCTCCACCCACTGTGATCATCGACCACGCCACGAACAGGTCGCGCGTGACATCGAGGCCTTCGGCCGAGCCGAGCGTGTCGCCGGTATTGTTGCGGATCCAGCGCCACGTGCCGCCGAGCTGCTCGCCGCAGGAGTGCGACCCGCTGCAGGCGCCCACCTGCCGGGCGGCGGTCTCGGGATTGCGGATGTGGCCGCCGCCGAAGAAGCTTTCGCCGATGATGGGTGTGTCGTGCAGCAGGATGGCCGCCGAGTCGCCGTAGCCCTCGCCGAAGGCGCCCTGACCGAGCCCGAGGCGATTGACGATGAAGTGGCCGTACTCGTGAGAGACGACCGTCGAGTAGGCGCTGTTGACGCACCCGCCGCCGGCCCTGAGGAACAGGATCCTGAGGCCGCCGATCGAGCTGAAGAACGCGTTGCAGGAGTCGAGGTCATTGACCTCGGTCCGTAGCGGCATGTCCAGCCCCGTGAAGCCGGGGGCACGGTCCTTGATGAGGTCGTGCGTGCGCGTGCCGTGAATGAAGGCGTTGATCTGCGAGGTGGTGAACTCGGTGGGCGCATCGTTCAGCAGCAGCTCGGCCGGGCCGGGGGGCGTGACCATGATGCTGTCGGAGAGTTCGCCGCCACGGAGGTTGTCCACCGCGATGAACGGACCATCGACGCCGCCGGTCACCGTCACCGGCGCCGTGCCGGGGTGGGGGATGACGAACGCGCCGTCCTCGCCCGTCGTCGCGGAGGCGCCGCCGGAGATCTCGACGTGCAGGCGCGGCATGGGGGCGGGCGCAGCGGGGTTGGCGGCAATGTCAGGCTTCGTGCCGGGGCTGGCCAGGCCGTGGGCGGCGCCCTCGACATCGGTGCTGTGCATCCCGGGGCGGGCCTCGAGCAGGCGGCCGCTGGCGGCGTCGAAGAAGAACTCCCACGCGTCATGGCGCGGCTCATGGGCGTAGCCGCCGAACCGCCACGCACGGCGGGAGACGACATCCTCGCCCGAGCGGTCGGCAAAGACGACAAGCTCCGGCTCGGTCCACTCGGTGAGATGGGCGAACGAAACCATGCGCTGGGCAGCGCCGATCACATCGGCCGGCGCCGTGCGGATCGGCTCGAACCCCGCGGCGGGGCGCGGCGCGAGCCGGCCGGAGGCGTAGACGACGCTCTCTGCGCCATCGACCGCGCCGGCGCTGCGAACCAGGATGCGGGCCAGCCCGCCATCGACCGGCAGGCCATCGATCGTCTGGCTGTAGAGGAAGGCGGTGAAGCGGCCGTCGCGGACGGGAGTCACATGCTCGAGCGTCAGTTCGAGTTCGCCCGCCTCGAAGATCCCCGACCACGCCTGCAGCCAGCCGGTGGCGGCGGCCTCGGGCGCGGCGGCGCCGCCCATGGGGACGCCGTAGATGGCGACCGCCCCGCTTGCCTGGCGGTGCACGCGGGCGCCCGGCCAGGCGTCCTGCAGTTGTGCGACATCGTCGGCGCCGAACGCGCCTCCGGCCATGGCAACGAGGGCGCCGGCCCAGGGGGCGAGTCGGAATCGAGTCTGCATGTCGCGTTCTCCGTGTCTGGAGGGGCAGGGGGCAGGGATCGGGAGTCAGACGCAGGGGTCAGGTTCCGGCGAGTCGACAATGAGAACGATGAGCCGGACGTCCGGCTCAGCGCTCATTGCCTGCCCGCGCCGCTCTAGGAGCAGCCGCCGGCGAACTCGTTCTGGAAGGCCAGGAAGTCGAAGAACGTGAACTCGCCATCGCCATCGAAGTCCGCCACCGGATCCCGGGCGGCGAACAGGTTCTGGAACGCGAGGAAATCGAAGAACGTCAGTTCCCCGTCACCATCGAGATCGGCGCGGCAGACCGAGACGTTGGAGAGAATCATGAAGCGGTCGAACCCGGCCTCGGTGACGGAGTTGTCGGGGTTGTCCGCGACGCTGATGCGGAAGCGCATGCGGTCGGTGAGTTGCGGCAGCGTCATGACGTCGGGGAAGCGCCAGATGGCCAGCTCCCACTTGCCGCGGTGGTCAATCGTCTCGAGGGGAATCCATGTGACGCCGCCGTTGATCGAGCCCTGAATGACCATGCGATCGATGTCGCGATCGTCGTTGCTGAACCAGCGGGCGTAGGAGACCTGTACCGTGTCGAACTCGCTGAGGTCGTAGAGGGGGCTGATCAGCCGCGTCGGGCCGCCATCGACATCGTGGTTGCCGACGAGGTTCTCCGTGAGGAAGGCCTGGCCGGAGCCGTCGAAGTCGCGCATCGGCTCGCCGCTGGAGCCCCAGCCGAGCGGGACGCCGCGCTCCCACGAGCCGGAGAACAGCGCCTCATTGAAGACGGTCCAGCCCGCCTGAGTCTCGAAGTCGTCGTCCACCACCGGGTAGCCGTAGACGGCGGTGACGGCGCTGGCGGGGGCGTCATGCGGGTACGTCGTGAGCCGCGCCCCGGTATCCTCGGCCTCGACATAATACTGGATGGACTGGAAGGCGCCGCGGGCTGGCAGGGTGGCGGTGTACTCGCTGAGCCCGGTCCGGACGATGTCGCCCGGGAGGAAGTTCGTGGAGCCGTTCAGGGCGTAGAAAAGCGCTGCCGAGCCCGCTCTTGGAGTCGCGGCGAGCGGGTTGACGACGACGCGAAAATCGGTCTCGACGCCGGGCTCGATCAGATCGGGCAGACCGTCGGGGAAGCTGAAGCTCAGGTGGTCGAGGCGCGGCGCGGAGATGTTGTAGAGCTTGAAGGCTTCGGTGATCTCGTCGAAGTTGGGCGTGCCGTTGCCGATGTGGTCGTCGTCATCGTCGATCGTCAGAATCTCGACGACGGTCCGGGGATGGGCCGAATCAAAGCCCGAGCCCCCGAGGGTGATCATCGACCAGCCGACGAAGAGCTCGCGGGCGAGGTCGAGGCCCTGGGTCGAACCGTGCGTGTCGCCAAGGTTCTGGCGCGTGTGCCACCACGAGCCGCCGAGCACCATGCCGCAGTTGTGCGATCCGTCGAGGCACGGGAAGCTGAACGGCGGCGGGTCGATCTCCGTCAGGTCGCGGACGACCGTGCCTGGGCCGAGGAAATCCCGCCCCAGGACGCCATTGTCCCAGAGCACCACGCTCACCGAATCGCTGTACCCCTCGCCGAAGGAGCCCTGCAGCAGGCCGAGCCGCTGCACGACGAAGTGGCCGTATTCGTGTGAGACCACGTCAGAGCTGAGCGCCGTGTTGAAGCACCCGCCCCCCTCGAGGAAGAACGTCAGCGATTCATCGGCGGGCGTGAAGAATGCGTTGCACGAGCCGGTGCCGTCGTTCACGTTCGTGAGGATCGCGTGATCCAGGGCCGTGAAGCCGGGCGCCCGGTCGGTGAACAGGTTGTGGGACAGGTTGACGCCGATCATGGCGTTCACCTGCGCCGTCGAAAACTCGTGCACCATCTGGTTCAGCACCAGACTCGCCGGCCCAGGTGGCGTCACCCCGGCGCTCGTCGCGATCGGGTCGCCCCCCTGCTTGTCGAGGATCATCGCATACGGGCCGAGGACCGAGGTCACGAGCTCGACGAACCCTGTTCCCGCGTGCGGAATGGTGAACGAGCCGTCGCTCTCGGAGACGGCGGAGGCGCCGCCGGTGAGCTTCACGGTTGCGCCGGGGACATCGCGCAGCCCCACGGGGTCGAGGGGGCTGAGCCCCATGATCGCGTTGCCGCGCACCCGCCCCTCTACGTCGGTGTTGTGCAGGTCCCAGCGGGCCTCGATGAGCGCGCCCGTCTGCGCATCCACGAAGAAGCGGTAGCACTCGTGCGGCGCCGAGGTGCGCCAGCCGTGGAAGCTCCAGGCGAGTCTGGCCACGGGGCGCTCGGCGTCCGGCGCCGCGTAGTGCCAGATCAGTTCCGGCTCCGTCCACAGCGGCAGATCGGTGAAGCTCGCCATCTGCTGCACGCCCGCAAGCGCCTCGCCCGCGGGAACCGTGATCGCCAGCCCGTCGCCTGCGACGCCGCCCGCGTCGGCCGGCCGGTCCGCCAGCCGCCCGCCGCCGTAGACGACCGTCGACTGCGCGCCATCGTTGCGCACCAGCACGCGCCCGATGCCGCCGTCCACCGGAACGCCCTCGATCGTCTGCGTGAACAGGAAGGCCGTCAGATCGCCATCCTTGAGCTGGACCTCCTGCTCCAGCGTCAGCTCGATCTCGCCGGCGCCGAAGACGCCGCCCCAGTCCGCCAGCCAGGCCGACGCCGCATCCCAGGCGGTGGCGCCCTGGGTCATCGGGGCGCCGTAGACCAGGCTGATCGTCCCGTCCTCGACGAACCGCTCGACGCCGGGGAAGGCCGCCTCCAACTCCTGGAACGTGGCCATGGCTCGCTCGATCCGCGCCGGCGGGGCCGCGTCGTCGCGCCCCTGAGCCTGCCCGCAGAGCCCGGCCAGCAGCGCTGCCCCCACCAAAACGGTCATCTTCCGTGAGTTCACAGCCATCTCCTTCTTCCGTTCTCTGACAACCTGCCACCGCCGCTGGCGACTGCCGCGGCGGCGTTCGGCCCTGCGGCCGAGCGGGATGGGACAGACCGGGCGCGTATCGCCTCCCGGCGCGCCCCGCGATTGGGCATCCGGGCCACCGGCACGCACGGTTCCGGGGCTGCTGTAGTTTCCCCCAACAACTACGCCCCTGCCACCCGCCGAACGCAAAAACTGCGGCCTCCGGGCCGGACAGTGGGGGCGATAACGACACGAAGCAATCCGGCGGCTTCGACGCCGGAGTCATGACGCCCTCGGAGCCTCGTACGGGCGCCGGGGGCTTTCCCTCAATCGACGGGGCGGCCGCAAGAGCGGACCGCGCGGGACGAAGCGGCGCGCCCGGAGCCGCGGGGTCATGCATCCCGCTAAGCGAGGCAGGTTCAATTCCTGCCCGCCCCAGCCTGACACCCCCCTCCCCCCCGGCGCCCGCCGGCGGGGCGGAATCTGACCGAGGTAGCTCAGACGGCAGAGCGCCGGTGGATGCTGATTGCGGGAGGCCGGCGCCGGCCTCCCGTTCGCGCGAAGCAGCGCCGGAGGTCGCAGGTTCGAGCCCTGTCCTCGGCATTGACCCCCTGACCACCCCCGACGCCGCCACCGAGTTCGGCGTCGCGTTCGCCGCGTGGCAGGCCGCGAAGGGGGGGCGGCTGTGAAGCTCGTCAGCCTCTTTGCCGGCATCGGCGGCTTCGACCTACTGCCGATCGGTGCGGTAGTAGCCGCGCTCGGGATCGATCTCTTTCTGGGACATGCCAGCGCTGTAATCATGAGCCAACTGATCCTCAGTGAACGGCACGCTGTAGGTGTATTGGTTCATGGTGTAAGTATATGTGATGCCGACAACGAAGGGAGCGGTGCCCAGTGCGATTTGTCAGTTTGTTCGCGGGTATCGGCGGGTTTTGATCTCGGCCTCGAACGGGCGGGGATGGAGTGCGTCGCGCAGGTGGAGATCGACCCGTTCTGCCGCGCAGTGCTGGCGAAGCACTGGCCGGACGTGCCGCGGTTCGAGGACGTGCGCGCGGTGGGCGCGGGCGACCTGCCGGAGTGCGATCTGATTTGCGGGGGGTTCCCGTGCCAGGATGTCAGCCATGCAGGACTCCGCGCCGGCATATCCGGCTCCCGTTCAGGATTCTACGGGGAACTGGTACGCTGCCTTCGCGTGGTACGACCGGCGGGGGCGCTGCTGGAGAACGTGGCAGCGCTGCTTACGCGAGGGATGGGACGAGTTCTCGGAGACTTGGCCGAGATCGGGTATGACACGGAGTGGGATTGCGTACCGGCGGCTGCCGTCGGCGCGCTTCACATTAGAGACCGCGTGTTCATTGCCGCAGTACGTTCCGACGCCGACGGCTTGCGACCACAAGGGGAGTGGGCGGCCGCGCAAGGGCCGTGGTCCTGGAAACAATTTGAGGGACTGGTTCAGGCAGAAACACGGCTTTCTGTACCCGCCGGTTCGAGCGGTGGAATGGCTGATGGGGTTCCCGGCAGGGTTCACAGACTGCGAACGCTCGGCAACGCCATCGTCCCGCAAGTCGCCGAAGTGATCGGCCGCGCCATTCTTTCAACAGGAGTATGCGATGACACAGTTTCAGTCTGCGCTTGACCACGCCGTTTGCCTGGGTCGCGTGATGGGAGCCAGCCATCGGGCCGGCAAC
>CAYMJK010000384.1:0-5331 GCA_964390535.1 uncultured Phycisphaeraceae bacterium
CCCCCGGGGGGCCCGGGGCACGCCCCCGGCCCCCGGGCCCCGCCCGCGGGCCCCGGGCGCGGGGGGGGGGGGGGGGGGGGGCGGGGGGGGGGGGGGGCGGGGGGGGGGGCGCGGGGGCGTTGCGCTGCTGGTCGAGCACGATCCGGTGATTACCACGACCCGGCGCGGGGCGGGGGCGCACGTGCTGGCGAGCGATGAGGCGCTGGCGGCGATGGGCGTGGCTCTGGCGCCGACGGATCGCGGGGGCGATGTCACGTATCACGGGCCGGGGCAACTGGTCGTCTATCCGATCGTCGATCTCAATGCGCTGCATCTGAAACTGCACGCGTACATGCGGCTGCTGGAGCAGGTGGTGATCGACGCGATGGCCGAGTGGGGGCTGGAGGGCGTGCGCGATGCGGGGGCGACCGGCGTGTGGGTGGCGCCGGCGCCGGGGGCGCCGCTGGCGAAGATCGCCGCGATGGGCGTGCGCGTGCGCAAATGGGTGACGATGCACGGGCTGGCGCTGAACGTGGACCCGGACATGGGGCACTTCCAGTTGATCGTGCCGTGCGGGCTGGCGGGGCGCCCGGTGACGAGCCTGCGGGCGCTGCTGGGGGATGCGGCGCCTTCGATGGAGGAGGTGAAGGCAGTGGTTGTGCGGTCGCTGGAGACGAATCTGGAGGCAGGAACGCAGAGGGAGTAGAGATCTCACGCAAAGGCGCAAAGCCGCAGAGGAAGCCATTTCTGATCTTTGCGCCTCAGCGACTCTGCGTGAGCTCTTCAAGGGAGCAGTTGCTCTCGTTCAGGGCGCCCAGAGGTAGTAGGCTGTGGGGCCGGCGAGGGCGGCGGGGCCGAAGAGGTTTTCGATCTTGAAGAGGTTGATGTCGCCGCTCGTGGGGCTCGTGGGGGCGGTGGGGGCGCCGGGGGGCGTTGCGTGGGCGGAGTAGGGCGTGCGCGGCGCGATGGCGCCGGAGCCGTACTTGATCAGCCGGCCGCCTGGGGCGCCGGCCAGGGCGAGGGCGCGGTCGAAGGCCTCGCGCACGCCGCCGGTGTGGTCGGCGAGGCCGGCGGTGACGGCGTGGGCGCCGGTGATGACGCGGCCATCGGTGACGCGGTCGATCTCGCCGGGGCTGAGGTTTTCGCGCTGCTGGATCACCAGTTCGTAGAAGCGGTTGTAGAACTCGTCCACCATGCCCTGGAGGATGATGTAGTGCTCCTCCTCGATCGGGCTCAGCGGGTTGGCGAGGTCCTTGTTGGGCCCGCTGGTGACCGCGCGGGCCTCGATGCCGAGGCGCTCGAGGCCAGTGGCGAAGTTGAGCGTCGGGATGATCACGCCGATCGAGCCGGTGATGGCGGTCGGCTCGGCCACGATCTCATCGGCGGCGAGCGCGATGTAGTACCCGCCGCTGGCGCCGACCTCCGCGATGGAGGCGACGACCGGCTTGCCGGTGCGCTGGCGGAAGCCGGCGATCTCGCGGAAGGCGATGTCGCTGGCGGTTACCGAGCCGCCGGGGGAATTGATGCGGATGATGATGGCGCCGATGTCGCTGTCCTTCTCCGCCTCGTTCAGGCGATCGACGAGCTGGTCGAGGGGGCCAGGGGCGGGGCCGAAGAGGCTCGGCGTCGGGCCGGTTGTGATGACGCCATCCAGGTCGATCATGGCGACATCGATGGCGCCGCGGGCCCTGGGCTCATGCTCCAGCACGACCGCCTCGCGGACGGGGCGGGGGGACGGGCCGAGCGAGATGGTCGCGGACGCCGGGGCGCAGCCGGCCAGCGCGACGGTCAGGCCGAGGGGGGCCAGCAGGGTGACCAGGGTGGCCGCGAGGCGGGCGGCGGGCCAGGTCGGGCTTCGGGGGGGGATTGCGTTGGAGGATCTCATGGCGTGAGTCTACGGGCGAGCGGCTACCTTGATTCGTGGCCGAGCCCGCCCACATCCCGGTCCTGCTCGCGGAAACGATTGAGGCGCTGCAGCTGCGGCCGGGGGAGATGTACGTGGACGCCACGGCGGGGCTGGGCGGGCACGCCGCGGCTGCCGCGGCAGCGGTGGGGCCGGAGGGGGGGGTGGTCCTGAACGATCTGGATCCGGGCAACCTGGCGCGGGCGGCCGAGCGGGTCGGGGAGGTGGGGGGGGCGCCTGTGGTGGCGCAGGTCCGGGGCAGCTTCGCCGACCTGCCGCGTGCGCTGGTGGAGCGCGGGATCGCGGCGGACGCGCTGCTGGCGGACCTGGGGTTTGCATCGAGCCAGATGAGCGATCCATCACGCGGGTTCTCGATCCGGGCGGACGGGCCGCTGGATATGCGGCTGGATCCGTCGGGGCCGGTGACGGCGGCGGAGCTGGTGAACACCCTGCCGGTGTCCGAACTGGTGCGCATTCTGCGCCAGTTCGGGGAGGAGCCGGCGGCAGCGCGGATCGCCCGGAAACTTGCACAGCGCCGGGAGGAGGCGCCGATAAAGCGGACCGGTGAACTGGCCGAACTGGTGCGCGCGGCGATCGGGCCGCAGAAGCGCTCCAGTGGGAGCTCGATCGATCCGGCGACGCGCACGTTTCAGGCGCTGCGCATCGCCGTGAACGACGAGCTGGCCGGTCTCGGATCGCTCCTCGGAGCGATCGAGCGCGCTGCCGGCCGGAGGCCGGGAGCCGAGGGTCTCGAGAGCGCGGAGCGCAGCGGATCGACAGGTTCGTGGGGTGGTTCGTGGCTCAACCGGGGCGCTCGCGTGGCCATCATTTCCTTTCATTCTCTGGAAGACCGGCCGGTGAAGCGGGCCTTTGCCCGGCTCGTCCGCGACGGGCTGGCTCGGGCGATTACCGATGGCGCCGCGATTGCGAGCGAAGACGAGATCAGGTCGAATCCGCGCAGCCGGTCGGCGAGGCTGCGCGCGATTCAGCTCAATGACGGATAAGATCAGCGCCGTGCGCCATGGACGGCGCCGGCTCGAGGGACGGAAGGCGCCTACGCAAGGAAGCGGCTGCGGTGACACGGGAACACAAGCTTGCGCTCATCATCGGGTTCAGCCTGATCCTCTTCGTGGGGATCCTGATCAGCGATCACCTGTCGAAGTCGGTGGTCTACGAACGCGTCCCTGACGGGGAGGCCCGGCTCGCGGACGGGATCGGCCCGCTCGACATCGGGCTGGCTCCGCGCCCGCTCCCGGAGCGGCACACGGGCTACCGCCCGCAGGCCGTTGCCGAGAGCGACGAGCCCGACGGTCTCGAATTCGCCGACGAGGCGCCCGGCGAAGCAATCGCGGCATCCACCGAGGACTACTCCGAGTTCGTCCCGGCGCCGCGCGAGGCGATGCTGGACCAGGGGCTGCGCCTGCTGGACCAGATGGTGTCGAGCCTCGGGGAGGCGCCGCTGGCGCCGCGTCCGGCGCTGGTGATCGAGCAGAGCCGGGGCGCCCTTGCCCCGGGCGAGCCGCTGCCGGAGGAGCCGTACATCACGCACGTGGTGCAGCGCGGCGAATCGCTGTACCAGATCGCCCGGGAGCACTACGGGGACGGCACGCAGTGGCCGCGGATTCAGCGAGCGAACACGGGCCGGGTCGGCGAGGACGCGTCGGTGCGGGTGGGCGTGACGTTGCGGATTCCCGGCGTGGCGCCGAAGCCGAAGATCATCCCGACGGCCCCCACGGCGTCCCCCAGGGGACCGGCCGAGACGGCGCTTGCCGCGAGTGATCCTGAGGGCGGCGCCCGGCGCTACACGGTGCGCAAGAACGACACGCTGGGCGAGATCGCGCAGGAACTGCTCGGTTCGGCCCGGCGGCGGGCGGAGATCATCGCCCTGAACCGTGACAAGATCGAGGATGAGAACGAGATCCGCGTGGGCATGGTGCTGACCATCCCTGGGGGCTGAGTCGGCTGAGGCGGGGCGCACGTGCTGGCGAAGATCATCTGCTTCATTCTGGCGATGGCCCTGGTCAGCGCTGCGGTGCTGGTGGCGCGGCAGCTGCGCACGCAGGCGCTGAGCGAGGCCGCGGCGACCCGGCTGCGGATCATCGAGGCGGACGCCGCGCTCTGGCGGCTGCGGGCGGAGATCGCCCAGCGGACCGGGCCGGCGGCGATCGACGAGCTTGCCGGGGGCGAGGCCAGGCGGCGCCCGCTTGCGGGGGCGGAGCCACGGTCATGAGCGGTCCGCCTTCGGGGTCCCCTTCCGGGCCGGCGCCTGATCGCGCAGCGCGCATCGCAAGCGCGCTGGGCGTGGGGGTCAGCGTACTCCTGGCGGTGATCCTGGTGCGGGTAATCCAGCTTCAGGCGGCGCCGGGCCCGCGGCTGGCGCAGCTCGTCAGCAGTCGCACATCTGCGCGCGCAATCCCGACGCTCCGCGGCGACCTGCTCGACCGGCGGGGGCGGCCGCTGGCGACGGCCCGCTTCGGATACCGGCTGTTCATCGATCCGGTGACGTTCCAGGGGGAGGATCTGGACTCGCGCATCATCCGGCTGGCGGACGCCCTCGGGATCTCCCCGGGGGAAATCGGCGTGCGCATCATCGAGGCGATCGCGGAGAATCAGCGGCGGGCCGAGGCGATCGGCGCAGCGCGGGCGGCGGGCGAACCCACCGAAGACCTTCCCGGGCTGATCCGCCACGTGCGCCTCGTGCAGCGCATGAACGACCTGCAGGGGCCGAACGTGCGCCGCCTGCGGATGGCGGGGGTGCACATGGAGCGGCTCCAGGTGCGCGAGTATCCGGGCGGCAACCTTGCGGCATCCATCATCGGGAAGGTTGGCTTCGAGCAGCGCGGGCTGCTGGGCGCCGAGCGCCGGCTGGATGAGCGGCTGCGCGGGGAGCACGGGCGGGTGCAGTACGCGCGGGATGCACGCGGCCGGCCGCTGTGGATCCGCGATGGGGATGTGACGCCGGCGCGCCGGGGGGAGGATGCCCGGCTCTCGATCGATCTGGAGATTCAGCGGATTGCGACGCAGGAACTGGCCCGCGGGATCGAGGACGCCGGCGCTGCCGGCGGACGGCTGCTGGCGATGGACGCGATGACGGGGGAGATCCTGGCGATGGTGGACATCATTCGGGAACTGCCGGAGATCGCCGAGTATCGCTGGCGCGCCAAGGGGGCGCCGTGGACGCCGGATCCGCCGGGGCGGGCGCCGCGGTACCGCGTGATCGAGGCGGACCCGAAGCGGGCGATCGATGCGGCGATGGGTCGCAACCGGTGCATCGAGGATGTGTTCGAGCCGGGCTCGACGTTCAAGCCGATCGTGTGGTCATTGGTGACCGAGGCGGTCCCGGAGATCCTGAGCGAGACGATCGAGACGCACGATGGGCTGTGGAAGACCGAGTACGGGCGCACGCTGCGCGATGTGCACACGGCCGAGCGGATGAGCTGGCCCGAGGC
>CAYMJK010000385.1:0-8471 GCA_964390535.1 uncultured Phycisphaeraceae bacterium
CTCATCCTGGACGATGAGCGCGGCGACGCCGCCGCCCGGCGCACCGACACCGGCGCCGATGGGGAGCTGCATCCCGACGGGAACCTGCCGGATATCTTGCGGGGGGAGATCGCCGGTTGGGCGCCGGAGGGGAGCGACCGCTTCGTCGGGCGCATCGTCGATCCGGCCGGCGCACACCTCTTTCGCATCACGCTCACCTTCGAAGGGCTGCTCAATCCGCCCGGCACGCTCGGGCTGCGCGGGCAGCCGTACGACCCGTTCGCGTTCGGGCCGAGCCCGCTGCTGGGGTACCTGGAACTCGACATCGACGCCGACATCGACACCGGGGGCGAGCTGGGGGCGGGGGCGCGGCAGCGCTTTCTCGCAAACATCGGGCGCTTCGGCGCGCGCGCGCCGGGGCCCCTCTCCGGGCGCACGGCCCGCAGCGCGGGCGACTACGACGCCGACTTCTTCAGCCCGCCGCAGTACGAGCGCACCGGCGCCGACTTCGCGATGGCCTTCTGCGGCTGCTGGCGGACCGAACTCGTGCGGGAGCGCGGCAACGGGGACGGGATCATGCAGGCCGGCGAGGCGATGGTCGTGGCGGGCCGGTTCTTCGAGCGGGCGGGGGGATACGCCGAGGCGAGCCGGGCGACGGGGGGGAGCGGCTTCGGGCTGTACGACCCGGTGAGCCATGTGCTGTTCTCGCATGACGGCGCCCTTGACCGCACGGCGGTGGTGTTCGTGGGGCCGCTGGACATGCGCGGGGCCGCGATCATGCTCGGGGGCGAGGTGGAGGCGCCGGATCGCGATGTGCGCAACCACTGGAGCGTGCTGGAGGCGCTGGAGGACATCATCGCGGGGGCGGGCTCGACCACGGGGCCGGCGCGCGTGCTGACGGCGGCGTGGGCGGGGCGCAGCGCCGCGGCGCACTTGGACCCGACGATGTGGCGGGCGTCCGGGATGTTCGCGGCGCCGTATCTGCAGCGCGAGGACGCCCTGTTCGCATGGACCGATGAGGGGTTCGAGGCGGTCCGCGCCGATGTCACCGGCGACGGGTCGCTCGACGCCCGCGATCGGCTCGCGGTGCGGCGCGCGGTGTACGACGGCGATGGAACGCCCGCCGATCCCGATGGCGTGCGCAACGGCCGGCTGCCACTGCGCGGCTTCGGGCCGGGCTTCGACCTGCACGATCTGGATTACAACGGCGTGATCGAGGGGGAGGATCTGTGGGCCTATGGCCATCGGGCGGATCTCGATGGCGACGGGGCGCTGACGTTCTTCGATTTTCTGGCGTTCCAGAACGCGTTCGCGGCCGGCGCGCCCGAGGGCGACTTTGATCTGGATCAGGAGTGGACCTTCTTTGACTTTCTGGCGTTTCAGAATGCGTTCAGCAGATAATGAGTACCTGTGCCAGAACCGATTTCACCACAGAGGGTCGAGAGTCAGGAATCAGGAATCGAAACTTCCTTCTCTGTGCCCTCTGGCGCCTTTGTAGGTGAAATGAATCGTGGGATGGCTTCTCAATGGCGCCTGCGCCGGGCTCGGCGCAGGCCGAGGCGGAGGATGCGCTGGAGCAGCGCGTGGTAGTCGAGGCCGGCGGCGATGGCGGCTTCGGCGAAGTCCTCGCCGTAGGAGAGTTGCGGATTCGGGTTTGACTCGATGAGGAAGACGCGCCCCTCGACATCCATGCGCAGGTCCATGCGGGCGTAGCCGATCTGCTCCAGCACGCGGTAGGCGCGCTTGCACAGGCGGTGAATGCGCTCGGCCTCGGCGGGCTCGAGGTCGGCGGGGCCGGTGTGGACGCCGACGCGTTTCTGGTAGCGGACATCCCACTTGAGGCGCTCGGTGGCGATCTGCGGCGCCCCCTCGCGCAGCTTCAGGAAGCTCAGTTCCCAGATCGGAAAAGCGGTGAGGCGCTCGTTGCCGACGATGCCGACATACAGCTCGCGCCCGTCGATGAACTGCTCGACGATGGCGTGGGCGCCGCGGGCATCGTGCACGTAGGCGATGCGCTCCGCCAGCGCCTCGTCTCCGTACACCACCGAGGCCTGCGCGATGCCGGCCGAGCCGTGCTCCGTCAGCGACTTGACGATCAGCGGGAACTCGAGCCGCGGCGGGCGGCGCAGGCTCCTGCCGCGGCGGACGATGGTGAAATCGGGCGCGGCGATGCGGTGATGACGCAGGATCTTCCGCTGCCGGGCCTTGTCGTTGCTGAACATCATCCCCAGCGGCCCGCACCCGGTGTAGGCCTGGCCGATGAGCTCCAGGTAGCCGAGCACGTAGGGGACGAACTCCTCGGTCCCGGCGAACTTCTCCAGCAGGTTGACGACGATGTGCGGGCGGAAGCCGGCGATGGCATCCTGAATCTGCCGGAAGTCACCGTCGATGCCGAGGAGGTGAACCTCGTGGCCGAGTTCCTCGAGCGTGACGCGGACATCGTACTCGGTCTTCCAGGCGCCGATCTCGTGGTCGCGGAGGCCGGTGGTCGTCTCCGGCGGGACGTGCTCCTCCATCGTCAGCATGAGGATGCGGCGCGGCCTCACAGGCGGATCCGCCTTCCGCCCATGTGCAGGTGATGCATGGTCTGGACGGTGAGCATGCTGGCGATCTCCAGGGCGAGGCGCTCCGGCGGGGCGTCGGCGGGCACGCGCAGGTCGAGCCGGTCGCACTGCTCGAGCATCTGGTCGTACACATCGTTGATGGCGTACTGGTATTCGCCGGTCCAGCGGGAAACGATGCGCAGCAGGTCGCGCCGGCGCCGGCGCAGGAGCGTCGTCGCCCGGGGGCCGCCGGCATCCGGCGGGGCGAACAGCCGGCGCAGGTCGCGGGCGTAGACATCCGGGTTGTCCAGCCCATAGCCCTCCTGCCGGCGACGGTAGTGCTCGCGGAGCGTGATGCGCAGGGAGCCGACGGGGTCCACCTTGCGGCGGGACCCCGCGGCGGGCGCCGCTCGGGCGATGTCGCGCATCAGGGCGTTCACGTACTCAAGCTTGTCCAGCGCCGGCCAGGTGGCGTACTTGCGCCGCCAGTTCGAGCCGGGCGTGAGCCAGACGGCGAAGGTCTCGGCGAAATCCTCGTCCGGGTGGGCCTGGGCGTAGTGGTTGTCGATGTGGAGCACGTAGCGTCGGCTGTACGGCCGCGGCTGGTACGTGTCGGGATAGGGGACGCTGGCGCTGCCGAAGAGTTCACGCCATCGCTTGCGCCGGTGCAGGCCGTAGGCGAACTGGATGGCGTGACCCGCTTCGTGGCGGAGAATCCGCATGCACTCGGCGGGGGAGTCGCCCTCGGCCTGGAGCATCATCGTCCGCTCCAGCCGCGTCAGCCGCTGGTGGGCGAGGTAGAAGGGGATGGCGATCCCCGGCGCCTCCTTGGGGGTGAACCACTCGTCGGAGAGCCACGCGCGCGGGCGGAAGCGGAGGCCGCGGGCGGCGAGCTCGCGATACAACTGCTCGATTCGCATCGTGAGCCACGGGCGCGTCAGATCGAGCCCGAGATCGCACAGGCGCAGCTCGAGCAGGCGCCGGTCATCCCAGCGGGCCCACGGCGGCTCGGCGGAAGGCTTCGCGGCGGCCATCTGGTGACTCTAGATCGCTCTCACGCGGCGCGCTTGTGGGCGACGCTGATGAATCGCTCCGCATCCGACAGGGGCATCGGCCGGGCGAAGTGGAATCCCTGGCCGAGATCGCACCCGTGGGCCTGCAGCGCGGCGACGTGCTCGGGCGTCTCCACGCCCTCGGCGACGATCTTCATGCCCAGGTGGTGGGCCAGCGTCACGATCGCGTGGACCACGGCCGCGAGGTTGCGGCTGTTGTTCAGGCTCTGCACGAAGCTCTTGTCGATCTTCAGGACATCGATGGGGAACTGGTGCAGGCCGCTCAGCGAGGAGTGGCCGGTGCCGAAGTCGTCCATGGCGATCTGCACGCCCATGGCCCGTACGCCCTGCAGGGCAGGGACCATCTCCTCGCGCAGCTCGACGATGGTGCTCTCGGTGATCTCCAGGCGCAGCCACGAGGGGCTCACGTGCTCCTCGGCGATCACCTCGCGGACCATGGAGGCGAAGCCCGGCTGGTCGAGCTGGCGTTTGGAGACGTTGACGTTCACGGCCACCGGCTCGGTGGCGCCGTTGTTGAAGCGATGGGCAGCGCGGCAGGCGCCGGCGAGCACCCAGCGGCCGATCTCGATGATGGTGTCGTTGTCCTCGGCGATCGGGATGAAGACCTCCGGCGGGATGCGCTCGCGCTTCGGGTGATCCCACCGGAGGAGGGCCTCGAAGGAGATGACGCGCCCGCTCTCGAGTTCGACGATCGGCTGGTATTCGAGGGAGAGCTCCCCCCGGCGCAGGGCGCCGCGCAGCTCCTCTTCCATCTGCAGGCGGTCGAGAGCGAGTTCGTGCATTGCGCGGTCGAAGGTCACCACGCGGCCGCGGCCGGCAGCCTTGGCCTGGTACATGGCGGCGTCCGCGTCGCGGAGGGCGTCGTCGGCGCTTGCGTATCCCATCTGGCTGGTGACCAGCCCCATGCTGGCGGTGATGATGAGTTCGCGCCCCTTGATCAGGTGAGGCCGGCTGAGTTCGGCCAGCAGGCGCTCGGCGACGGGGGCGGCATCGCCGGGGCGGTCGAGGCCCGCCAGGAGCACGGCGAACTCGTCGCCGCCGAGGCGGGCGGCGGTGTCGCCATCGCGCAGCACGATGTTCAGGCGCCGGCCGACGCTGACGAGCAGGTCGTCGCCGATGGCGTGGCCGAGGCTGTCGTTGATCACCTTGAAGCGGTCGAAGTCGAGAAAGAGCACGGCGAAGGACGCCCCCCCCTCGCGCCGTGCCTCGGCGATTGCCAGCGCGATGCGGTCGCGGAGCACCTCTCGGTTGGCGAGGCCGGTGAGCCGGTCGTGCTCGGCGGCCCGGCGCAGGGCGGCCTGGGCTTCCTTGATGTCGGTGATGTCGGCGAGGGACCCTGCCATGCGCACCGCCTGCCCCTTCCGGTCGCGGACCACGGCGCCGCGGCAGAGCATCCAGCGGACCTGCCCGTCGGCGCGGCGCATGCGGGCCTCGTTCTCGAACTGGTCGGCCGCGCCGCGGAGGTGCTCGTCGAGGGCGGCCTGGAATTCGGGGAGGTCGTCGGCGATGATGCGGTTGATCCACTCGTCGGGGCTGTCGGAGACCTCCTCCTCGGCGAGGCCGAGCATCTCCCGCCAGCGCTCGGCGTAGTAGACGCGGCCGCCGACGAGGTCCCAGTCCCAGATGCCGTCCTTGGAGCCGCGGACGGCGAGGGCGTAGCGCTGCTCGCTCTCCTTGAGGGCGGCCTCAATCTCCTTGCGCCGTTCGATGTCGGCGACGAGAGCCTCGTTGGAGTGGCTGAGGGCGCCGGTGCGCTCGCCGACGGCGGTGTCGAGGGTCTGGATTTGCGAGAGCAGGTTGCGCCGCATGGCCTCGATGGCCACCTGGAGCGAGCCGATCTCGTCGCGCCGGGTGATGGCGATGGGCTGGTCGAGCGCCCCGCCGGCGACGCGCCGCGCCTGCCGGGCCGTGGCGCCGAGGATGTGGCCGAAGTGCCGCCCATAAAGGGCCCCGGCCAGACAGAGCGCCAGGAGCGAGGCGACGAGGGTCCAGACGAAGATGCGGCGCTGCCCGGCGATCTGCGCCATCGCGGTGGCCCAGTCGGCTTCGACGCAGACCACCAGCGGCAGCGGATCGGCGGGCCAGTACATTCCGTAGACCTCTGCGCCCGACTCGCCGCGGAAGAGGCCGCTCCAGGGCTGCCCGGTGTCCAGCGCCATGCGCAGGCCCGGCGGCGGGATGTACACGGCGCTTGCCGCGGAACGGCTGTGACGGATCCGCTTGCCCTCCGGCGTCGCCAGGTAGACGCGGCCGCCCTCGCCGATGTCGAAGTCACTGGCCAGGAGGCCTTCGATCTCGTCGATGGCGATCTCGATCACCACGGCGCCCAGCGGCGTCCCCGCGTCATCGGTGACCGGGTGCAGCACGAGCAGGTGGTGGTGGTCGCGGTCCGGGAAGTTGAAGAACCCGCTGACGGTGGGCTCCAGGAGGGCGCCGGGCATCTCGGGCAGGGTGGCGAGCGATTGCCCGAGGTGAGAGCCGGCGCGGGCGCGGAATGCGGCGTCGGGCGCCAGGTCAGGGTCATACGGCTCGAAGTCTCCGGCTGGCGGGCTCAGCACGACCAGCCCGGCGGAGTCAATGAGGAAGATGTGGTGCGTGGCGCCCCAGTGGGCCTGCTGCGCTGCCCGAAGGTGCTGCTCGACATCGCGGCCGGCGGCCCGGAGCCATTCGGCAGCGCTTCCGGACTTCCGGGCCTCGAGGAAGACGCGGGCGTCCGGGGCGGTCGCGAGGACCGCGGCGACGCGCCGCAGTGCAGTCACGTGCGCCTCGAGAGCTTCGTGCTTGGCGTGGGCAATCTGTTCGAGACTGCGCTGGGTGTGGGCGACGACCGCCTGCTCGCCCTCGGCCCGGTTGAGGCTCATGGCGATCACCAGCGGCACGAGCGCAGCGCCCATGAACGCCGCGGCGAGGCGCGTCGAGAACGAACGCAGGATGGGCAGATGCTTTCCCGGCAAGGCGCCTCCGTCGGCGGGCGTAGCGCGCAGGCGGCGCCCCGTGGCGGATATCGGCCAGCAGCGGAGCCGGGCGCAGCGGGCGGCGCCGGCAAAGGAGCCGCGGCGGGGGATTGAGCTATCTGGCGCGTCGCCACCGGCCGATAACGCCAGGATGGCGGCTCGGGCCGGCGGGCACGGGCGCCGTCACTTGCGGGGACGGAAGATGCGGAAGAGCCGGGTGAGCGGGTCGTAGAACTCGTCGACCACGCGCTCCTTGAGGGGGATGATCGCGTTATCGGTGATGGTGATGTGCTCGGGGCAGACCTTGGTGCAGCACTTGGTGATGTTGCAGTAGCCGACGCCCTCTTCGCCCCGGACGTGGGAGATGCGATCCTCGACATCGAGCGGGTGCATCTCCAGGGCCGCGACGTGAACGAAGTGGCGCGGTCCGGCGAAGCGATCGTGGCGGCCGTGCTCGCGCAGGACGTGGCAGACATCCTGGCAGAGGAAGCACTCGATGCACTTGCGGAACTCCTGCACGCGGTCGATGTCGGCCTGCTGCATGCGCCATGTGCCATCGGGGGCGTCCGGGGCGCGTGGCTTGAAGGGCTTTATGCTCCTCTTCACCTCGTAGTTCCAACTGACGTCGGTGACGAGATCGCGGATGCGGGGGAAGGCCTTCATCGGCTCGATGGTGACGGGCTGGTCGAGGTCGATCTCGTCGAGGCGGGCCATGCACATGAGGCGGGGGCTGCCGTTGACCTCCGCCGAGCAGGAGCCGCACTTGCCCGCCTTGCAATTCCAGCGGCAGGCGAGGTCGGGTGCGCTCTCGGCCTGGATCTGGTGAATCGCGTCGAGGACGACCATGCCGGTGGTCACCTCGGTGGTGTAGTCCTCCAGCCGGCTCTCGCTCGCGTCGCCGCGGCTGATGCGGAAGGTGACGGGGCCGCCCTCTTTGCGGACGGGCTGCTTGCCGAGCGGCTGGTCGGGGAGACCGTCGGCGGCGTCGGGGACGGTGTAGGACTTGTCGGCGGCAGGGTCGGCCATGGGTCGGGTCTCCAGACGCTGGAAAGCTTCAGCCGGAGCGTTTCTTCGAGTGTGATACAGCGTAGGTCATTGCGCTCCCATGCGCTCAAGCGTCTGGATCACCCCATCTCCTCGATCACGCTGCGCAGCTCCGGCGGCATGTCCGGGATCGGCTCGCGACGCACGCGCATCGAGCCGTCCTCGGCGCGGCTGACGATGGTGTTGTGCTTCGCGTGGGCCTCGTCCTTCGCCGGGTGGTCCTCGCGGAAGTGGGCGCCCCGGCTCTCGCGCCGGTCGAGCCCGGAGCGGGCCACCGCCTCGGAGACCATGAGCAGGTTGGGCAGGTCGATCGCCGTGTGCCAGCCGGGGTTGTACTCCCGGTGGCCGCGGATGCCGGCGCCCGCGGCCCGCTGGCGGAGCTGCGCGATCCGGTCCACCGCCTCGGCCATCTCATCCTCGGTGCGGACGATGCCGACCTTGTCCTGCATCAGGTCCTGCAGATCGTGCTGAATCGAGTAGGGGTTCTCGCCATCCGGTCGGTCGTAGGGCGCCAGCGCCTCGCGCATGGCCGCCTCGGCCTGCTGCGGATCGGTTTCGGCGGCGCCCTGCTGGCGCGCGAAGTCCGCCGCGTGCTCGCCGGCGAGTTGCCCGAAGACCACCAGGTCGCTCAGCGAGTTGCCGCCGAGGCGGTTGGCGCCGTGCAGCCCCGCCGCAACCTCGCCGCAGGCGAACAGCCCGGGGACGGTGGACATCTGCGTCTCGCCGTCGACGCGGACGCCGCCCATGACGTAGTGCGTGGTGGGGCCGACCTCCATCGCCTCCTGGGTGATGTCCACACCGGCGAGCTGTTTGAACTGGTGATACATGCTCGGCAGCTTCTTCTTGATGCGTTCGGCGGCGTTCGGCAGTTTCTCCTT